>MVRB01000001.1 GCA_002067635.1 Methanomassiliicoccales archaeon PtaU1.Bin030
CTCATACAGGCTCTCGAAGGACAAGGGCATCGACGGGGCTGAGGACGGGTTCATCAAGAACAACGCCCTGGCATCCTACCTTCACCTTCACTTCGGCAGCAATCTTGAGTTCGCGCAAGGGTTCGCGGCCACATGCCTTGGGCAGAGGGGGTGAGCCTTGATAAGCGGGCTCTGCAGCGAGTTGAGAGGAAGGGGACATGGCCTTGGGAGGCACAGAGCATCCCCGGTTACCGGTCATGCATTCTGACCAAGTCCTCGTGGATGTCCAGTGCCGCTGCCCTTGCGTCCCTGGCCGTCTCCTCAATGGCCATCGGCCGCTTGACCGATCCTGCCAGGAACACTCCGTTGCGAACAGGGACATGCAGTTCCGGAAACCCGGTCGCCCCCGCCGCTATCCGCAGGCCGGCGAACGTGCCGGAGTTGGATGAGCGCGGCCTTAGGCCGGTCGCCAGAACGATCAGGTCGGCAGGTATCTCATATAGCTCCCGAAGCAGGGTGTTCTCGCCGCACACGAGTAGCTTTCCCTCCCTCTCCATCACCAGGGACGGCTGTCCCCTGATGAACCTGACCCCTCTCCGGCGCGCCTCTCTATAAAGGGCCTCCTGCTCCGGTCCGACGGTGCGTATGTCGATGTACAGTACCGTGACCTCTCTCGAAGGCTCATCGCTCTTCAAGAGCAAGGCGTTCTTGACGGAGCTGGTGCAACAGTACGTACTGCAATGAGGGACGCCCCTCCTCTCGGTCCGGGAACCCACGCACTGTATGAAGACCACGGAATGCATCTCTCCATCGATGGGTCTCTGGCCTTTGGACAGCCTCTCCTCCAGCTCCAGGGATGTTATCACGCCCTTCTTGGAGCCGTACCCATACTCCGGTACCAGCGAGGGGGGCACCTCCTCCAACCCAGTGGCCAGGACCAGAGCGTCAGCCCTTACATTGGTGCCGTCGGAGAGGCCAGCAAGGCCTTCAGAACCGTCGTATATCCAGCTCTCGATCGTTGTGGACAGGTTAACAAGAATGCGAGGGTCTTCCCTGACCCGCTCGATCAAGGGGGCTAGGATATCCATAGCCGATACGGGGCCGGGGAAAGGATGGTGTAGAGAACAGACCTTGCCGCCCAGCACCGGTTCCCTCTCCACGATGGTAACTCGGTACCCGAGCAACGATAGGGCGTTGGAGACGCTCATGCCTGCGACCCCTCCGCCAACGACCACGATGTGACCTTCGCTCATCGAGCCAGGAAACGCCTGAGCATTTCATCAAGCTATCGGAAAAGGACCGAACCGAAGAAGGTCGAGGGAACGCCTTTTCCGTACGTACCAGATCATGTGATCACTCATACGGAAAAAGGCGAGAAAGTAGCAAATATTACGACAAGGACATTTCCCAAGAGCATTTTTTATTTTAATCGAGCCAGTAAATATTCCGTACGGAATAGAAAATCATGCTGGATATGATGTCCAGACATGCGGGGACAACACAGGTCAGCATAGTCGTGGACGAGCGATCATCTGAGTGAATGTTCAGGAAAAATTGTCAAAATTAGTGTTATCAACAAAGGTATTTTGTCCTATGAGCGCTATATAGAAAAGTCGAGTTACAAAGGAGCCCGGGACCAGTTAGAATATTCTTGTGATCTTGGAGGTTCGGTACGAACCTGCTTGTCCCATGATAAACGACGGGTCGTTCACCCCCTATTGAAAAAGGGGGTTGAAGTGCTTCGTAGCTCTCAAGTGGAGGGATGATGAACAAAACAGCGCCTGCACGAAGCCTGTCTCTATTAGGATTGGTCGGTCTGCTCATAGCAGCCCCTATGATATTGTTCGGTGTAGTGTTAGGCCATTTAAATGGGCAAAAGAAAAAGGTACGTTCGATCGAGTACGTGCTCATACCGCCAACAGATTCTAACACCAGCTCAGCGGAATGATCTTAGACCTCTGTCAGTAAAGAAACCAGTGACGGTGAGCTCGTTATTGCCAAATAGAAAGGGCTCCATCATTGCTAAGGCTATGGCAACGAGTTCGCGTCGGACCGATGTTCGCTACGGTGTATAGATACACAGGAATATTTCAGCGTGTGCCCTCTAGGTCTAAATTTATCCCTGGTTGCCTGCCTTGGTACGATCGATGGAGGGAACGGACACCACGTCACGATGTATCAACAGTATGCCTCCAACAAGGGCGCTGGAGCCAGTTAACAGTTCTGACTCCAGGTCCATCAGGTCCATGGGTGTCGCAAGGAGGGCGCCGGCGATGGTCGCCGCTCCTCCTAAAGCAAGAAGGACATAGAGCGGACGGCGCAGCTTTGTGGCACTGGACAGGAACCTTTCGCTCAACCCGTTGGTCGAATCTCCGAAGACCTCCAGCGCGATCATGACGACGGAGAGGCCGGCCAACCATTCCAGGGGGGCAGTTACCTCAGCGATGAAGGCGTTGCCGAAATAGTCTGGATAGGAGTGAGGAAGGAAGCCTCCCAGGGCAGGCCAGAACAGAGTGTTGGGAATGTTCCACATCCCGTCCAGCACCAGGTGCGTCATTATGCCTCCGCCTAGTACGAGCAGCAGGGACGAGGACCGGGACCTCCAGTAGAGCATGCCGGCAACCAGTACGATGCCCAGGAACAGCAGGGTATGGGCATAGATGCGGCCCGAGTCCAGCGTGCCCTTGAGCAGGATGTGTCCGAGGGGC
>MVRB01000002.1 GCA_002067635.1 Methanomassiliicoccales archaeon PtaU1.Bin030
GATGTTCATCCCCAGCATCTCCTGGCGGAACAGGTCCTTGGCGTAGGAGCCGGCGAGGATGAACGCGCTGTAGGCGATGACGTAGATGGCGAAGAGGTACACGCCGATCTTGAACTGCCTCGTCCTGATGATGGAGCGCACTGCCTTCTCCGGCGAGGGCTCGATCACACGCCTTAGCAGCGTCTTGACCTTGGCGATCTCCTCTGTAGTGGGCTTGATCACCACCACCGACGTCGGCGCCTGGCTGACCACCGCCTTGGCCACGCTCCCCAGGTAGAGCCGGTTGAGGCCCCGGAGGCTGGAGGTGCCGAGGATGATGAGCTCCGGCTTCTCTGCCTCCACGGTGCGGAGGATCTCCCCCACCACCGGCCCCTCCTTGATCAGGACCTTGAACGGCACGCGCTCAGCGCCCGCTAGCTCTTTAGCGTACTCCACGCCGTCGCCGTCCTCGCCCGGCCGCATGAGCGCCGATGACTCGGACATGCGCTCCACGTCCACGATGGGCGCGGTCTCGATGACCTTGAGGATGATCAACGTGGCCTCCCTCTCCTTGGCCATCTCTACCGCCTTGGCGGTGGCCACGAGGGCAGGGGTGGACCCGTCCGTAGGTAGCAAGATGCTCCTCATCGCTCCATCACCGCCCGTCCGTTCATATCTCCGTCCCTACGCTGGACATGTCCCGAAAAAGTCGCGGGGCCGTTAGGCTCCCCTCGGGCACGGTCCGTTCTGATTGCGGGTCGTTGCCGCATGTTTGAGAGCATTGCAGGGTTGTTATATAAAAAAGTAACAAGGGTGCTACGATATTTGTCGATAAAAAGCGATTCTTGTGCGAATCTCGGATTTGACCGTCAAAAAGGAGAGTTAATAACAAAATGGAGAATCGTTATGCAAATGACGGTTTGAACATACGTTGATTGACGAATATTATTCAATATGCAATATCATTAGCTAACTCTGGAAGGTCGTGTTCGAAAGTGCCGATGTTCGGTGCTTGTCGTTGCTCACCTTGGTCAATACGTCCAACAGCTGTCCAGGGCTGAACGAGAGCTGATTATTATAAGAATCAGGATTGCTGCTTAGAGTGCGGGTCGTTCACTATCATTAATATTCCATTCCACCATTTCTCCAAATGGACAAGTGTTTTATAGCATGTTGTCGAAAGAAATCATAAGAAGAGGATGGGAAGATGGTAAAGGTTCAGGAAGAGATAAAGAGATATGTCAACGGGGTGGACGTGGAGAGGATCGATGAGCTGAAAGCCTCCTTCAACGACGATCCGGACCTGGCGTCCCTCCGTTTCTCCGCTACGAACGTGTGGGTGGACGGCGCTAAAAGCAGGACCGTGGTGAAGGGGCTGTTCCAGAACGAGAAGGAGATAGTGCATGACGCCCCCTTCGTACTGGAATCTGACGAGCCCGACGTCCTCCTCGGCAAGGACACCGCCCCCAACGCCATCGTGTCGCTCCTTCACGCCCTGGCCTCGAGCCTGTCCGTCTCCATCGTGTACCATGCGGCCATGAGGGGCATCGACATCGACAAGCTCACTATATCTCTGGAGGGCGACGTGGACGTGCACGGCTTCCTGGGCATGTCCAAGGAGGTGCGTCCAGGATTCCAGGACCTGCGGGTCAAGGTGAGCCTGGAGTCCGGCGCTCCGGAGGATGAGATCAGCGACCTGGTGCGCTACGCTCAGACGGTATCGCCCATACTGGACTCGCTGAGGAACCGTATACCCCTGGACGTGGAGATGGCTTGATCACTCCGGGAAATCGGTCCGCGTGGAGGTTCTCGCGGGAACGCATTCGTTTCCGTGCTTCTTCATGTATTTCCTGATGGACGATTCCACCGTGCCCTCCTCGTCCTGTATTATCTTGATGTTCCTGGAGCGCAGCTTCTTCACCCCATGGGGACCGATGAAGCCGGTGAGGACCACGTCCGCCTCCAGGCGAGCCACCTGCTCCGCGGCCACCATCCCCGCGCCCTCGGTGCTCGGCCCGGCTTCGTTGGGGAACGCCTCCCACTTGTGGGTGAAGCTGTCATAGATGATGAAGTACGGAGCGTGGCCGAACTCCTCGGCTATCAGGGAGCTGAGCTCCGGCCCCTCGGCGCTGACGCATATTTTCATGATTATCCCTCTCCGAAACGGCGGTGATGGCTGATAAAACCACGGCCGTGTCAGAATCGCGACCAATAATCAGAGCATCAAGGATTAAATCCCTAACGTATTTCAATAGGGCGTGGCCCTACCGTTCGTCAGCAAGATCCGGTTCAAGCACTTGTCCCTGTCGCTAGCGGCGATCGTCCTGATAGAAGGTTTGGCGATAGCGGCGCTGGCCAAGGGCGTGAGCATCGATGGCATCGGCGGGGTCAGGCAGGGAACGGTCATGCTGTTCGGGCTGGGCCTGTTCCTCCTCGGGCTGGTCGCGCTCCTATCGGTGGCCGCCTCGGAAAGGATGTTCAAGCTGGATAAGATCCTGTCAAAGCTCATCAACCTTCACAGGATGATCCCCAAGCTCCTCGCCTGGATGCCAGCGGCGGTGGGCGGGGCGGTGCTGATCATCGGCCTTGCCGTGGCGCTGGTCGCAGCACCCATGACCATACAGGGCGTAGGCGGAGTGCGCAGTTTCTGGCTGGCGGCCCTGGGGGCGGAGCTGTTCTTTATAGGCACTGGCCTAGTCACGCTGCGCCTCTTCAAGAAGCGTGAGAGCTTGCCATTGCTGATAAGGAAGACCCTGTTCCTGTTGCTGGGA
>MVRB01000003.1 GCA_002067635.1 Methanomassiliicoccales archaeon PtaU1.Bin030
GCGGATCCACGAGGCCAACATCGCGGTCCTGGGTATCGCCTACAAGGAGAATGTCACCGACACCCGTGAATCCCCTGCGGTCCCCATCATCGAGGAGCTGATAGACAGGGGCTCCACCGTGAAGGTCTATGACCCCCTGGCACAGTCCATCAAGATCGATGGAGCCACCTTGGAGTCCGAGAGATCCGTCGAGGAGGTCCTCACGTGGGCGGATTGCGCTATCCTGCTTACCGCGCATGCCAAGCTCCGCGAGCAGCTGCACGCAGTGATGCCAACCATCGACCGCACGGACTTCGTGTTCGTGGACACCCGGAACGTTATCAAGGATAAGGTCAACGGCTTCCGAGGCATAACGGTCAAGCTGGGCTCCACAAAGGAGAGGTGAGCTGACAGAGCATCGCCTCTTTCAACTGTTTTCCCAAATCTATCTTTTAACCTTCCGGAACTCTTCCAGGTACTGCTGGGAGATCTTCTTCCAGTCAAAGTTCTCCACGGCGTACCTGCGGGCATTAGCTGCTTGGCTACTGGTACCGCTCTCGATAAGCCCGCGGACCTGGGATGCGTCCTGCGCGGGGTCCCGGCAGGGGATGTGCAGCCCGCACTGGGCCGTTCGGACGATGGACGTTCCGGGAATGTCCGATACGATGCAAGGTAGGGCCGAGGACATTGCCTCCAGCAGGGACAGGGAGAGGCCCTCGTAGATGGATGTGCTGAGGAAGAGATCGGCACTGCCGTACAGCTCAGGCAGCTGATCGTAAGGTACTGGACCGAGGAAATGAACGTTCTTCATCTCCCTTTCGCTAGCATATTTCCTGCACATGCCTAGCATGTCGCCTCCCCCGGCCACCACCAGGTGCGCGGATGTCCCCGCCGTCTCTAACGCACTTACCAGTCTCAGCTGGTAGAGGGGGTTCTTTATCGCCGTCACCCTCCCCACGGAGAGCAAGAATGTGGACTCCTCAGGTATGCCCAACCGCTCCCTGACCGCGCTCTTGTCGGCCAGGGGCGAGAACCTATCGGTGTCGGTCCCGTTCAGTATGAAGGACGGCTCGCGGACTCCAATGCCCCTCAGCTCCTCCATGATGCCGGTGTTCTCGGTGGTGAACCGCGCACCCTCACTGGATAGGGCCCTGTAGCACCGATGCTCATGCCAGGCGAACCACCGATAGTAAGCATAGGGATATGGGAACCGGCTGACGGAGGCACGCCCGGCCGCTGTGGAATGAAGGGTGACCACGGCGTTACCGGCACCTATCCCAGGCACCAGAGGGTTGTGCAGCCAAACAGCATCGTAGGTGTTGCTCTTGCTCAGCCACCGCCGGACCTCCTTCCAGAAGGATGTGAGGCCGAACCTCCCATGGCCTCCGGCAGGTATGGTCACATCCGGACCTGCAGGCGAGCAGACATGTACCTCATTATCCCTTCCCAGCAAGGCAGCCACATTGTGGGCGACGATGGCGATGCCTGACCCCTGCGGGTAGTACTCCGTTGCACAGACCAGGATCTTCAGGGAATTCACCGCGACCGCTTTCTCTCCTCGATAACGGTCTTGTACAGTTCAATGGTTTCCCTCATCGCTGAGTCCCAGGAATAGCTCCTCCTTATGAGCTCGCTACCGCTGGCACCCATCCTCCTCCTCATGCTCTCATCGGAGGCGAGGGCTACAATGGCCTCGGCGAAGCCCTTGGCCGAGTAAACGGGCACCAGTATGCCGTTCCCTCCTACGATGGGGCGGAGCTGGGGCAGATCGGTGCATATGACCGGAAGGCCGCAGGCCATGGACTCCAGGATGGTCCGGGGGACGCCCTCATAGTGGCTGGTGAGAACGAATATGCTGGAACCGCGGTAGACGTCGGGCATCTCGTTGTTCGGCACATAGGTGTTGATAGTGACCTTGTCCTGGACCTTCAGCCTAGCTATCTGGGCCTCGATCTGGTCCTTCTGAGGGCCGTCCCCTACCAGCAGAAGATGGAGCTTCGGGTTCTCCTTCAGGGCCAGAGCGAAAGCGTCGATGAGGGTGTCCACCCCCTTGCCGGGAACGAACCTGCCCGACCATACCAGTCTCACATCGTCTCTTGGCTCACGGTACTGAGGGGAGAACAGCTCGATGTCCACCCCGTTGTGGATTATGGCTATGCGGCCTTCACCTATGCCGAGATCCATCACCGCCTCGGCATCCTCCTTGGTGTAGCATATGATCCTTTCAGCGGATTCCAGCGTCCACTTCGCGATCGTCGGCATATAGATGTCCTGGACCCACTTCGGCATATTCGTTGAGATCATGCCATGGTTGGTGATCACGAGGGGGCTGTCACCGATGCGGCGTGCGAAGGCCCCCATGTTGGTCGAGAAGAACAGATGCGAGTGGGCATGGAGGATATCGAAATCTCCCTGCTGCCTCAGAATGGCACTAAGCATGGAGGGGGCAATGGCGTTGCCCTTGGGCTTCATGATGCTGTTGAACTCCTGGACCTCATAGCTTCGCTTGAACCCGTTGGTCTTGGAACCCCTGATAGAGATCACCTTGACCTCGTTACCATGCTCGCTCTGCCACTTGGAGATCTCATGAGCATGTAGGCCCAGTCCTCCCACCACGTGAGGGTAGAGGTCGCTCACTATCCGCAATATTCTGATGTGCCATCCCCCGCTTACGGTCAGCAATTAATCGTTAATTAAATTATCCACTAACCTGCCTGGGTAATTTAACGATGGTCAACATATTTATATTTTTTGTTATAAAATAATATCTCTTTTGGTAATATCAATTCTCTACCTAATAATGAGCACCGCAGCGGTGTTGTTCACCATAGGAATCTTTCCCTTTGCTAATGATGAAAAATAAAAAATTGTGGGAAGAGGCCCGAAGGCCGTTTAGGGTTTCTATCCATCAGATATGTGTTCAGCTGTTGTTGCTGACGGTGTTGCCGGAGGTGATCTTGTACTCCGTGGGGCACCCTGTAACGACGTTGTTGGTCACGGTCGAGCTGACTGTCTTGGCGCCGAACAGGATCCCG
>MVRB01000004.1 GCA_002067635.1 Methanomassiliicoccales archaeon PtaU1.Bin030
GCGATCAAGATGCAGAGGGAAGTCCTATGATCGAGATGATGACCGCCAACTACGCCGCCGCCCACGGGGCGCGGCTGGCCAGGGCCGATGTGGTCGCGGTGTACCCCATAACCCCCCAGACCTCCATATCCGAGAAGTGCGCGGAGATGGTGGAGAAGGGGGAGATGGACGCCAAGTTCATGATGATGGAGAGCGAGCACTCCGCCATGTCCGCCCTCATCGGTGCTTCGTACGTCGGGGCCAGGACCTTCACGGCCACGTCCAGCCACGGCCTCGCCCTGATGCACGAGATGCTGATGTGGGCCGTGGGGGCGAGGCGCCCCATCGTCATGCCGGTGGCCGCCCGCACCATCGGGGGACCGTGGAACATCTGGGGCGAGCACCAGGACGTGATCACGGAGAGGGACGTGGGCTGGCTGCAGATCTTCTGCGAGAACAACCAGGAGGTCCTGGACACCGTTCTCATGGCCTACCGCGTGGCCGAGGACCCTGAGGTCATGCTGCCAGTGATGGTCATCGAGGACGGCTTCATCCTCTCTCACACAGTGGACAGCGTGGACGTGCCGGACCAGGAGGCGGTGGACCGCTACCTCCCGCCCTTCAGGCCCGAGTACCCCGTGGACTTCGACAGGCCCATGCGCCACGGCGGACTGGTCATGCCGGACTGGTGGACGGAGTTCCGCCACCGCATCTACCTGTCCCAGGAGGTGGCCAGGACAAAGCTGCTGGAGGCCGAGGAGGCCTTCCAGAAGGAGTTCGGACGCAGCTACGGGGGGATGATGGAGTTCTACCGTTGTGACGATGCCGATGCCGTGCTGGTCGTGGCGGGATCTGCCGCCGGCACTGCCAAGGAGGTCGCCGATAAGCTTCGCGAGGAGGGGAAGAAGGTGGGAGTGGCCAAGCTGCGGGTGTTCCGACCGTTCCCTGCCCTGGAGGTCCAGCAGCTGGGCAAGAAGGTGCGCACCGTGGGGGTGTTCGACCGCAGCTACACCTTCGGCGACGGAGGCGCCATGTTCAACGAGGTGCGCTCCGCGATGCACGGACAGAGGAACTACATGAAGAACTACGTGGGGGGACTGGGTGGCCGGGACGTCACCGTGAAGAACATCGAGTGGATCTTCGAGGACCTTCTCAAGATCGCCTCCTCCGGAAAGGTGGACCGCATGGTCGAGTGGGTGGGCCTGAAGGACGGCTCGGGGAGGTGGTGACCGTGATCGATGATCCCGTCAACAAGCACTACAAGTTCACCATCCCCCGCGAGGAGCTTATGAGCCCGGGGCACAGCGCCTGCCCGGGCTGCGGCGAGCCCCTGGCCCTCCGCTACCTGCTGAAGGCGCTGGGGCCGCGCACCGTCATCAACCTCCCGGCGGGGTGCTGCGCCGTCATACCCGGCGTGTGGCCGCGGTACTCCCTCAAGGTCCCCCTGGTCGATCATGCCTTCGAGTGCACCGCCGCGGTGTCCTCGGGCATCCGGGCCGCGCTTGACAAGAAGGGCGTGGAGGACGTGACCGTGGTTGGCTGGGCCGGCGACGGCGGGACCGTGGACATAGGCCTGCAGGCCCTGTCGGGGGCGGTGGACCGCAGCACCGACTTCCTGTACGTCATGTACGACAACGAGGCGTACATGAACACCGGCATCCAGTGCAGCGGGGCCACACCCTGCGGGGCGTGGACCACCACCACGCCCGGTGGAAAGCACATACAGAAGCGCCTCGGCAAGAAGCCCATCATGGAGATGATGATCGCCAACGGCATCGTGTACGGTGGCACGGTAAGCGTCGCCTACCCCGAGGACTTCATCAGGACGGTACGCCGCGCCAAGTCCATCAAGGGGCCCAAGTTCATACACGCGTACTCCCCCTGCCCCTCGGGCTGGAGGATGGACCCCCGGAAGGCCATCGAGGTATCCCGCCTGGCCGTGCGCACGGGGATTTTCCCCCTCTACGAATTCCAGGAAGGCCGGTACAGGTTCACCAAAGAGATTAAGAAGAGGAAGCCGGTTGAAGAATATCTTCGCCTCCAGGGGAGGTTCAAGCACCTGACCCCCGCTGACGTGGCCGAGGTCCAGGCCCTCGTGGACAGAGAATACGAGGAGCTTGAGGCCAAGGTGGAGGCGGGCAGAAGGTGACCGTTTGGACAGACTATTGGCGAACAGCGGCAGGCTCCTGCTGTTGGGTAACGAGGCGATAGCGAGAGGTCTGATCGAGGCCGGGGTGGGCGTAGCTGCGACCTACCCGGGAACCCCCTCCTCGGAGGTCGGGGGCATCCTAGAGGAGATCGCCGCCCCCGCGGGGATGTACTTCGAGTACTCCATCAACGAGAAGGTGGCGGTGGAGGTGGCGGGAGCGGCCGCAGCGTCGGGTGTGCGCTCCTTCGCCTTCATGAAGCACGTGGGCCTGAACGTCGCCAGCGACGCATTCATGACGCTCTCGTACACGGGCGTGCGGGCCGGCATGGTCATCATGACCGCCGATGACCCCTCTTGCCACTCCTCGCAGAACGAGCAGGACAACCGCTACTACGCCAAGCTGGGCCTGTACCCCATGCTCGAGCCCTCCACCCCCGCGGAGGCGAGGGACATGCTGGTGGAGGCCTACCGCATCTCAGAGCTTCTGCAGGTCCCAGTGCTGTTCCGCACCACCACCAGGGTCAACCACGCACGGGGGGCTGTGGAGCTCCGCAAGGCCTTCGCGCCTACGCGCAAGGGGCGGTTCGAGAAGGACCCCCAGCGCTTCGTCCCCGTGCCCGCCAACGCCCGCCTGCTGCGGGTCGAGCAGCTCAAGCGGATGGAGCGGGCCCTCAAGATGTCCGAGGGCTCAACCCTCAACTTCATCACCGGCAGCTCCCGCATCGGCGTCGTGACCAGCGGGGTCGCGTACACCTACGCCAAGGAGTGGCTGCAGGACGTGGAGATCCTAAAATTGGGTTTCACCAACCCCGTGCCCGAGGATAAGGTGCGCCGGTTCCTGGAGGGAAAGCAGAGGGTGGTGGTCCTGGAAGAGCTGGAGCCCTACCTCGAGGACGAGGTGCGGAGGATAGCCCAGCAGCACAACATCCACGTGGAGGTGCTGGGGAAGCACACCAAGCATCTTCCCCGGGCGTTCGAGTTCTCCCCCGACCTGATCATCTCACTGTCCTCCATCCTTAAGGTGCGGGAGGAGAAGAAGCCCCTCCCGCCGCCGTCGATAAGGCTCCCCTCCCGCCCTCCCGTCCTGTGCGCGGGATGCCCCCACCGTGCGACCTACTATGCGGTGAAGAAGGCCGTGGGGAAGGACGGTGCCATATACTCGTCGGACATAGGCTGCTACACCCTGGGGATACAGCCGCCCATGCAGACCGTGGACTACGTGCTGTGCATGGGTGCCTCCGTGGGCGCTGCCGGGGGTTTCTCCGAGGCCACAGATCAGAAGGTGGTATCGTTCATAGGCGATTCCACCTTCTTCCATGCCGGGATCCCTCCCCTTATCAACGCCGCTTTCAACAGGCACAAGTTCACTCTTGTCATACTCGACAACCGCACCACGGCCATGACCGGCCATCAGCCCAACCCGGGCACCGGGAGGGAGTACGGGAGCGTGGAGTCCCCGCCGATGCCCCTAGAGCCCCTCGTCAGGGCGTGCGGAGTGGAGTTCGTGCGCACCGTGGACCCTTACAACATCAAGGACACCATCGAGGTGATGAGGGAGGCAGTGCAGTATGACGGGCTCTCGGTCGTCATATCCAAGCATGCCTGCCCCCTGCTGAAGACCAAGGAGGGCAAGCTCGTCCCCACACGGTACGAGATAGACCAGGAAAAGTGCATCCGCTGCTATACCTGCGTCTCCCGGTTCTCCTGCCCTGCCCTGAGCAAGGAGGGTGGGCCGGTGAAGATCGATGCCTCCATGTGCATCGGCTGCGGAGGGTGCGCGCAGGTGTGCCCCAAGCAGGCCATAGAGGTGGTAAGATGAAGTACAACATCCAGCTCGTAGGGGTGGGCGGCCAGGGCGTGCTGTTAGCGTCCACGGTCCTGGGGAACGCGGCCGTGGTCGAGGGCCTGGAGGTGGCGATGTCCGAGGTCCACGGCATGGCCCAGCGCGGAGGAAGCGTGCAGTGCTCGGTTCGCATGGGGCGGGAGATACTAAGCCCCCTGATACCGATGGGAGCCGCGGACCTGCTGCTGGGGTTCGAGCC
>MVRB01000005.1 GCA_002067635.1 Methanomassiliicoccales archaeon PtaU1.Bin030
CTGGCCGCCGGTCAGGGCGCGTCCTTCAAGAAGGCCATGGAGCGCCTGGTGACGCAGATACCGCCCGCCCTCAGGGAGGCTTTCGAGAGCGCGGAGTACGCCAAGCAGCGGGAGGCGGTCGTCCAGAAGATCAACCAGGAGAGGAACGAGATCGTGGCCAACATCAACGCCCTGGCCAAGGAGGCGGGGTTCCTTCTACAGCCGTCGCCCGTGGGCATCGCCCTCACCCCCATCGTGGAGGGGCGCCCCCTCACCGAAGCCGACTTCCAGCAGCTGCCTCCGGCGCTGCAGAAGAAGATCAACGAGGAGCGCGAGGCCCTTAACAGCAAGATGGGGGAGATGTTCCGGCCCCTGCAGGAGACGATGCGCAAGGTGGACAAGGAGCTGCTGGACCTCAACCGCAGGGTGGCGGCCTTCGCAGTGGCGCCGTACATCGGCGGGGTGCGCGACGAGTTCCACGATAACCATGAGGTCATAGAGTACCTGGAGGAGGTGCAGAACGACATCGTGGACAACGTCCCCCTCTTCCTCAGCACGCAGCCCAAGGAGCAGAACACGCCGGCGATAGATCCCACCCGCAACTACAGGGTGAACCTGATCGTCGACAACTCCAGGACCGTCGGCGCTCCGGTGCTATCGGAGTTCAACCCCACGTACGTCCGCCTGTTCGGCTACTCGGAGCGGGAGGCGAGGTTTGGCGCGCTGGTCACCGACTACACCATGATCCGCGCGGGCACGGCCCACCTCGCCAACGGCGGGTACCTCATCATACCGGTGGAGAGGATGTTCCAGGACCCCATGGTCTGGGAGGGCCTGAAGCAGACCATCTCCACGGGCAAGCTGGAGCTTGAGGACCCTGTCTCGAGGATGGGTTACATGGTGACAAAGACCCTGAGGCCGGAACCCATCCCCTTCGATGCTAAGATAGTGCTCATCGGGAACCCGCAGGTGTACAACATACTCTACAACCTGGACCCGGACTTCAAGGAGCTGTTCAAGGTCAAGGCCGATTTCGATACGGAGATGGACCGCACCCCTGAGAACATCGAGCTGTACACCAGCTTCATGTGCTCTCTGGTCAGGAAGGAGGGTCTCCTCCACCTCGACCCCTCCGCCCTGGCAGCGGTCGTCGAGCACGCCTCGCGGATGGCCGATGACCAGGGGAAGATGACCACCCAGTTCGCCCGGGTCGCGGACATCATACGGGAGGCGTCCTTCTATGCGCAGGAGGAGGGCTCCAAGACCATCTCCCGCAAGCACATCCTGAAGCAGCTGGAGGAGAGGGAGTACCGCTCCAACCTGATCCAGAAGAAGATCGAGGAGTCGGTGACAAAGGGCCTGTACCTCATCGACATCACTGGTGCGAAGGTAGGACAGATCAACGGGCTGGCCGTGTTCAGCGTGGGCGACTACGCCTTCGGCAGGCCGTCACGTATAACAGCCACCGTGGGGATCGGCCGCGAGGGCATCGTGGACATCGAGAGGCTGTCGCAGATGGGAGGGGCCACGCACACCAAGGGCGTGCTCATCCTCAGCGGGTTCCTGCACGAGCGCTATGCCCGCACCGTGCCACTGTCGCTGTCCGCACGCCTGGTCTTCGAGCAGTCCTACTCCGGTGTGGACGGGGACAGCGCCTCCAGCACCGAGCTGTACGCCATACTGTCCGCCCTGTCGGGCGTGCCCATCCGGCAGAACATCGCCGTCACCGGTTCCGTTAACCAGAAGGGTGAGGTCCAGGCCATCGGAGGGGTGAACCAGAAGGTCGAGGGGTTCTACGAGACGTGCAAGGCCCTGGGCCTGACCGGCGACCAGGGGTGCATGATACCGCACTCCAACGTGCAGAACCTCATGCTCAAGGAGGAGGTCGTCCAGGCCATCAAGGACGGCAAGTTCCACATATGGCCGGTGAGGACCATCGACGAGGGCATAGAGGTGCTGACGTCGAGGCCCGCGGGGGCGTTGAAGGAGGACGGGACCTTCGAGGAGGACACCATCAATGACCTGGTGCAGAAGAGGCTGCAGGAGATGGCCGAGGCCGTCAAGGCCTACCATCCCTGAGCCATAAATCCAGACAACATATAAATTCATAAATATACATATAGTGGCCGGGATGGGAAAATGTGCCTTTATGATCAGGGGCATCTCCCCCCCGGCCGGGGCCTCACCAAGGGGCAGTGCGACAGGGGGACGGTGCCTGAGGGTTCGGGAGCGCGCACCCACCTCCCCGATGAGCGGGGGGAGTGGTAGATGAAATGCTACTACCTGCAGAGTGACGGCAAGTGCGACGGCCGCTACAAGGGGTTCGCGTGCATAGGCGCCAAGTGCCGGGCGGATAAGGACCCGCCCTGCGAGCATTACGTTCAGGGCTTCTACTGCAGCAAGTACAGACGCTTCGGGTGTGTGGGCATCTCCAACTGCACCGGAAGCATAGAGGACCACGCTAGGGTCCGCAGGGAGAAGGCCAAGACCTGATCACAGGTCGGTGTACAGCTCCTTGCGTACGCGGGGGACCATCGCCGCCATTACTGCCTGCTCAGCGAGAGCTGTTCGGTCCAGCGCCCCCTTGGTGAGGAAGCTTATGGCGCCCTCCTTCTTCCCGTCCCTCTCCCAGCCGTATAGCTCCCGGAAGGACCTGCC
>MVRB01000006.1 GCA_002067635.1 Methanomassiliicoccales archaeon PtaU1.Bin030
ATCCCTTCCGTAGCATATGTGCCAGTCACGCACCAGCACGATCTCCCGGATGTTGGGCGGGTCGGCGGCCATGAGCCGCAGCACCCCCTTGAGGCAGTGCTGGTCGGCCAGGCTCTGCGCCTGGCGGCAGCCTTGGCAATCGACCAAAAGGGTGCCCCCGTCCCTCTTACCCGAGCAACCGGCCCGACCGGGCTGCGGCCTCGCGGGCCGCGCCCTCTCCTTGAGCATAGTAAGAACGTTATTTCTCATGGTCCCGGCCGTCAGGACGGCTCGTGAGGACATCCATGTTAACGCTACAATCAGGCTACATCGTCGGGCTCGGACCCCCTGGCATGGTCTAGAGAGAGGATGCGAAAGGGATTAAATCCGGGCCCCTCCATTGAGCGAGCATGGAAGTCCTCGCTCCAGCCGGGTCCAAGGAGACGTTCAAGGCCGCCCTGGCCGGGGGCGCCGATGCCATATACTTAGGAGGGAAGCTTTTCGGGGCCAGGCGGTTCGCGCATAACTTCTCCGATGATGAGCTGAAGGCAGCGGTGGACACGGCACACGGTCGAGGGGTGAAGGTGTATGTGACCGTGAACACCCTCATCAAGGAGCGAGAGCTCAGCCTAGCCAACAGCTACCTGGACCTCCTGGACCACATCGGCGCGGATGCGGTGATAGTGCAGGACCGGGGCCTGGTCAAGCTCATAAAGGAGCGCTACGGCCTGGATGTCCATGCCTCCACGCAGATGGGGATACACTCACCGGAGGACGCCCTGTGGGCCCAGAGGCAGGGGATCTCAAGAGCGATACTGTCCCGCGAGCTGACGCTCTCGGAGATCGCGCGCATCGCCACCTCCACCACCATAGGCCTGGAGGTGTTCGTCCACGGCGCGCTGTGCTATGCGTTCTCGGGCCAATGCCTCTTCTCCTCCATCCTGGGAGGCCGCTCTGGGAACCGGGGAATGTGCGCCCAGCCGTGCCGGAAGCGCTACACCCTAGGCCCCACGTCCGGATATCTGCTGTCGACCGCCGATCTGTTCTCCATCGAAGCCCTGCCCCGGCTCATGGAGATCGGGGTGGAGGCCGTGAAGATCGAGGGACGCCTGCGGTCCCCGGTATATGTGTATCTGGCCACGAAGACATACAAGGCTGCGGTCCAGAGGGCGGAGAGGGGAGAGGAGGTCCTCATGACCCCAAGGGAGAGGGAGTTGCTCTCCGTGGCGTTCAATCGCGGCTTCAGCCCAGGGTATCTGCTCACCACCGATGTCATGCAGCGTTCCTATCCCGACTCCCGGGGCCTGCTGCTGGGGCGAGCGAGGTCCGAGGGGCGCAGGGTGAGGGTGAGGGGTGAGCTGGAGGAGGGGGACGGCGTGACCTTCTACCGCGGCGACGAGAAGATCGGAGGATTCGAGGTCCGCTCCCCCATAAGGGAGGGGGATGTCCGCGTCCTTCCCTGCCCGTACAGGCTGGAGATGGGTGATTACACGGCCTACAAGACGAAGGACCGGGAGTTCGCGGCCATCGAGGCCGCTATACGTGAGGTCCCCTTCCCCATGTCGCACGTGCAAAGAAGCGAGGTCGCCCTTCCACTGAAGGAGATGCCACGTAAGCCTCGCCAAGGGGAGCTCTCTTTCTACGTCTCGTCCATCCCCGCCCTGAAGGAGGTTCTGCCACATGCCAAGAGGGTGTACTTCGACCTGGGGCCGCACACCGACGAGGCCCTGGCGGAGTGCCGATCCTCCTCAGTGGAGTGCGTGGTGAACCTGCCGCGAATCACCCCTTCCATTCCAGCGGTTCCCGACGCCCCCCTCATGGTCAACTCCCCCGGTCAGTCCATGGCGTTCCCTGAACGAGTGGTCTACGGTTCATACTTCATGAACATGTTCAACTCCCTGAACCGACCTCAGCTGTACCAGTATACGCTGTCCGTGGAACTCTCCCGGGACGATATCTGGGACCTCACGCGCCACTATCAGGGGCGTTTGGAGGTGATGGTCTTCGGGAGATTGGAGCTTATGGTGACCCGCGACCCCTCATTGGCGGAGGGGACACTGGTCGATGAGAGGGGTGCAAGGTTCCCAGTGATCCGGGACCACCAAGGGTACGCTCACATACTGAACTCAGCAGACCTCTTCCTGCTGGACCACCTTGATGAGCTGGAGCGCATGGGCATTGATTCGTATGGAATCGACCTCCGGAACCGACCTCCGGACCTGTGCTCTATCGTGGCCAGGGCATTCTCCCGGCGGGACCTCCGCCAAAAGGATAGGATCAAGCGCCGGGTGGGGGGCATCACCGCCGGGCATTTCCTGAGGGGCGTGCAGTAGTCGGCTAACTGTAGTGCAAAAGGATTCGGTTCGTAGGTAGTTCTCACTGCATGCACACCAAGGGAGAGGACGATGCAAGGTCGATGCGAAGGCCCCCTCTTCGTCACGACCACGGTGGTATCGGGGGCTTCTTCGAGGCCATAATGGCCCTTACCATAGTGACCTCGGGAGTGCTGCTCCTCGCACTGTCCATGACCCTCCTGCACGCGGACGATGATGGCGGCAGTGAGGACCTGGACCTCCGCTGCGAGTCTGTGCTGGACTCCATCCTGAAGGATCCCGCCTGGTCACGGGGAAGCAAGGTCCTCGACCAAAGGGAGCTAGCACGGGCGGACTGGCCGTCCTTTTTGGAGGAAGAAGGGGCCAAGATCATGCTGACCTACCCTGACGGCACCACGCAAGTCCTGCACCAGCAGGGCAGCATCACTTATGGGGAGAGGAGCAGCTGCAGCGCGCCCGTGAACATCTTCTTCAATCAGGCGGACGTTAGGGCCGCCCTGTTAACGGTTTGGGTGTGGGCATGAGGAGAAGAAAGCAGGGGATGGCAGGCATCTTCGATGCCTTCGTGTTCCTGGCCATCGCCTCCCTGGTGTCGGTGTCCCTTCTCACGTCCTTTGTTCCCCCCTCCCCTGTGGAGGAGGAGAGGCAGCGGAGGGTCGAGGACTCCCTCACCGTTCTGCTGCGCACCACGGTCAAGGATGCTGACGGCAACGCCCGAACCCTGCAGGACCTTCTCCTCACCGGCAGAGGCGCTAACGACAGTATGGAGGAGGAGATAGCCATGACGCTGGAGCTGCTTCTGCCGGGATGGGAGTGGACATGGTCGGCACGGCGCTCGGGCATCGAGATCGCCGCTGTGGCCACCAGCGATGTCGTCCCCGAGGGCACGGTGTACTGCTCCATTGTCCGGGAAACGCTCCAGGGAGAGGCGGTGGAATACCGCCTGGAGGCATGGCTCACATAGGCTGGAGGCGAAGCC
>MVRB01000007.1 GCA_002067635.1 Methanomassiliicoccales archaeon PtaU1.Bin030
ATCGTCACCCAGCAAGGGCTCCGATTACATCATCGCCTGCAGCGAGGACAAGGATGCTGGCGAGATGAGGCGGACCGCCGAACATTGCTTATACAGGGGCATTGATAACTGCGGGAAAAACTAAGAAGGATATGGTGCTCAGATGGCTACCAAGATCTATCATGATTCCGATGCTGACCTGGAGGTATTGAACGGAAAGAAGATCGCCGTGATCGGTTACGGGAACCAGGGCCGGGCTCAGGCACTATGCATCCATGATTGCGGGATGAACGTCACCGTGGGAGCTCGCAAGGGTGGAGAGTCCTGGGACCTGGCCCAGGCCGACGGCCTGAAGGTCGCGGACATACCGTCGGCGGTCAAGGGCGCGGACATCGTGATGATCTTGCTGCCGGATGAGGTGCAGCCCCGAGTTTACAAGGAGCAGATAGCACCCAACCTCAAGGACGGCGCCTCCTTGGAGTTCGCCCATGGGTTCGCCATCACTTTCAAGCTCATCACCCCGCCGAAGAACGCCGACGTCATCATGGTGGCCCCCAAGTCCCCCGGTAGGATGGTCAGGCAGACCTTCCTGGAAGGGTTCGGGGTACCGTCGCTCATAGCAGTGGAGCAGGATGCCTCGGGCAAGGCCAAGAAGACCGCCCTGGCCCTCGCCAAGTGCCTAGGGTCCACCAAGGCCGGCGTGCTGGAGACCGACTTCCGTGAGGAGGCCACCTCCGACCTCTTCGGCGAGCAGGCCGTGCTGTGCGGCGGCGTGACCGCCCTGATCGAAGCGGGCTTCGAGACGTTGATAAATGCAGGCTACAAGCCGGAGATCGCCTACTTTGAGGTGCTCCACGAGCTGAAGCTCATCGTTGACCTCATCCAAGCAGGCGGAATGATGCACATGTGGGACTCCGTATCCAACACCGCAGAGTACGGTGGCCTCACCCGAAGGGACAGGGTAATAAACGAGGAATCAAAGAATGCTATGAAGAAGATCCTCGAGGACATCAACTCCGGGCGATTCGCCGAGGAGTGGACCAAAGAGTGGACGGTCGACCTGAAGAACATGAAGAGGCTCGAGGCCGAGGAATCGGAGAAGGAGATCGAGCGGGTGGGCAAGGAGATCCGCCGCCTGTTCGAGCGCAAGAACTGATCGCTAGGCAGATCGACTCCTGACCACCCTGCCTCTTTTTTATTCTCCTTGGGCGGCGTTCCCCGCCCCCTCATCCGATCATTTTTCCGTCGATCTAGGAAAACCATAACTACAGGCGGGACATTAATCGGATCGACAATATGGCAAATCGACTGCTGCTCCTCATAGGTAACAACGACTTTGTGATCGAGCTGAACGACAGCGACACGGCCAACGCCATCTGGCTGGCTGCCCCCTTCGAGGCATATACCAACGCCTGGGGGGACGAGATCTACTTCGAGGTACCAGTGAAGTGCGGCCTGGAGAACGGGCGGAAGGTCCTGAAGGCTGGTGAGGTGGCATATTGGCCCGATGGCAAGGCCCTGTGCATCTTCTACGGCCCCACGCCCGTGAGCAGGGGATCGGACCCAGAGGCCATATCGGATGTGTCGCCCGTAGGGAGGCTGGCAGGGGACCCCCGCCGGTTCGAGGCGGTGGGGGACAGGATGAAGGTCATGGTCCGACGAGGGTAGGGATACGATGAACGCCTCCAACGTTTTGAGCGTACTCGCACTACTGCCCTTAAGGAAGGACGGATTGCTGAACAAGAACGACCATATCGCTTACTCCGTCACCGGAAGTGTAGGCGATGACAAGGTCGAGGGAGCACTGGGCATAAAGATCGTGGCCGTTAAGGAGGGGGAGATCCTGGTGGATGTCCTTCCCAAGAAGGTCCCGTTCATGAAGAGGGCCCGTCTGAAGTTTCCCTGGGACGGAAAGGAGATGTCCGACCTGGGAGGGGTGGTGGCAGGATGGTCGGTCCTGCATCACGGGGAGAGGGTGGGTAGGAGCACCATCTCCACGCCCTTCGGGGACAGGGAGGTGGAGCACTTCATGCGCATCGAGGAGCTCGACAATGGTACTCTGAAGAGCGAGCAGTTCGTTGACCCAGTACACCACCTGCCTCTGGGAGCGAGGATGTCAGGCAAGAGCGGCGATGTGGTCTTCGGCATCGTCGATACGAGCTTGGACTGGGTAAAGAACAACAAGTAGTGAAAGTGCAGAAAATACTGGTATTGGCGCTTCCTTGCGTCAGTCTCGCTCTATTTTGTAAATGGCATATGCAAAAAGGCCTCCACGTGTTTGTTCGACCAAACCACTTTGGGAGGTTTATCAATGGAAAGAGATACTGGATCGAGATCGAGAACAGCCACGGTGCTGATGACCGTTCTGGTGACGTTCGCCCTATTTGCCACCGCCATTATCGCGGTCCCCCTGGTAATGGAGAGCGAAGCGGGGCCAGCCGAGCGGTCTAAGGCCAACAACGTGATCATGATGGTCCCTGACGGGGCCTCTTCTACCCACACCACCCTGGCAAGATGGTACAAGAACGCCACGCTGGCCCTTGACGAGATGCCGGTGGGGCTGGTGCGAACCTATGGTGCGCAATCGATAATCACGGATTCCGCACCCGCAGCCACCGCCTTTGCCACGGGTTACAAGACCTCGGATAAGTACATAGGGGTGCTCCCCGGACCTGTGACCATACCTGGGGTATGCGAGCCCCCAAGCGAGGACCAGTTCAAGCCAGTAGCCTCAATACTCGAGGCGGCCAAGCTAAAGGGGATGTCCGTGGGCATCGTGTGCACCTCCAATGTGCAGCACGCTACCCCAGCGGGTTTCTCGGCCCATTGGACGGACCGTAACAATTATAATGAGATCGCTGAACAACAAGTGTACGAGGAAATCGATGTGATGTTCGGCGGTGGATTGGACTACCTCATTCCCGAGTCTGAGGGGGGGATGAGGACAGACGGTACCAACCTGACCGAGGTCCTGGTCTCCCGAGGGTACTCATATATTACCACTCGCGGCGAGCTGCTCAATCTGACCCCGAGCGTAAGCAGGGTGTGGGGGCTGTTCGCGTCCAACGCCATGGCACATGATATGGACAGAGAACTCCATCCCGAGGAGCCGTCCCTGTCGGAGATGACCGATGCGGCCATTGGGATCCTCAGCAAGAATCCCAAGGGCTTCTTCCTCCTGGTGGAGGGAAGCCAGGTGGATTGGTCCTCGCATGCCAATGATCCCGTGGGAGTGATAAGCGAGACCTTGGCCTTCGATGATGCGGTGAAGGTGTCCCTGGATTTCGCCAAGGCCGATGGCAAGACCTTGGTAATGGCGTTCAGCGACCATGGCAACGGAGGAATGACCATCGGTGATTGGGCGTCCAACTCCACATACTCGAAGATGCCCTTGTCCTCGGTCATGGATCCCCTCAAGAAAGCGACCGCCACCGGCTATGCTCTGATGGAGATCCTGGGAGAGGAGGTTACGGCAGAGAGCGTCAGGTCACAGGTCAACACCCACTACGGTCTTGATCTGACCGATGAGGAAGTGACCAGGATCCTATCCGCGTACAACGTGACATCGGGGAAGTGGGACGTGGACACGGACTACCTGCTGGGTCCGATGATATCGGAGCGGTCCCATATCGGATGGACCACCAGCGGCCATACGGGAGAGGATGTCACCCTCTATGCCTACGGTCCCGGTGCTCCCTCTGGGCTGCTCGACAACACCGAGCTGCCTCAAGTAGCCGCAAGGGCGATAGGCGTGGACCTGGATCGCACCAATAAGGCCCTCTATGTGGAGGCCGAGGCGGCCCTCACCTGCTTGGGCCTGGGTATGGAGATCGATGACCACGATCCCCAGAACAAGGAACTGGTGGTTATGTCCAAGGGAAAGGAGGTGGCCCGTCTGGCCCTGAGCACCGACCTCATGGAGGTGAGCGGAAAGGCGCTTGAGCTGTCCGGCCTTGTCGTCTATTCCGAGAAGTCCGAAAAGGTGTATGTGCCTCAGGACGCCATCCAGCACCTCAAGAGGCTCTGCCGGTGAAGGTGGAGGGCATAGGCGCGACGGATGACCATATGGGTCCTGGAGGTTCCCTAGGGTCAAACCCCTTTTTTACTCTTTTACCTGCTTCCCACCACCTCGAAGCCGTCGAAGGCGATGCTGGGAAGAACAGTGTCCCCGGTGATGGTGGCGTCGTTCCCCACCTCCACGATGTTCTTCAGCCCATCGAACATGTTGCCGGTCACCAGAGCATGCTTGATGTGGCCGGCGGGAGAGCCGTTCTTCACGATGTGGGCGGAGCGCACCTCCAGCGAGAAGGCCCCGGTGTAGGGGTTGACCGTGGGAAAGGCGAACCTCTCCACCACCACGCCCTCGCCCATGGAGGATATGATGTCCTCAGGAGAGCGTCTTCCCGGGCGAACCACCATGTTCACGGGGGCGCAGACCAAGGAGCTTCTGAACTGGTACTGGGCGTCCTGGGGGCGACGCCTCATCCCGTTGCCGGAGGGTACCTTCCCGTCGATGCTGGAGTTATAGCTGTCGTAGAGGTAGGTGTTCAGGACCCCTTTCTCGATCACTCTCTTGACGGACGTGGGGACGCCCTCATCATCGTAGGCCGCCGAGAGGAGGCCCCGGCTGTCTGAGGGATCGTCCACGATGGTGAGCTTCTCGGATGCCACCTGCTCTCCCTCCATCCCTGCCCACGGGCTGCGTTTCTTGTAGACGCTCTCC
>MVRB01000008.1 GCA_002067635.1 Methanomassiliicoccales archaeon PtaU1.Bin030
ATCGCCGTCGCAGCGGACCAGGGAGGTGGCGTTGAAAACCGCCTCATCAGTGTAGGGACCGAACTCCTGGAGGATACGCAGCATGTCCTGGGACTTGCCGAGGGGGTAGGAATACAGGGACACAGAGCGTCCCTGGGAGAAGTTGTCCTCCACCTCATCTCGTATGAGGCCGGTGATAATGTCGCTGGGCGGGAACACGTACCTCGGCTTTCCATAGGTGGACTCGATCACCAGGATGTCCGTCCTCACCGGTCTCGCACCCTTGCTGCCACAGCGGTCCCGCGTGCACAGATCGCCGGTGTAAAGCACCTCACGGCCATCTACCTCCACCTGGAACATCCGTGACCCGGCCATATGGCCGGCGTCGAGCATGCGGACGCCGTCGGGAGGGGCCTGCACCACCTTCTTCTTGCTCCGGTTGTTGAGGCAGCGGAGGGTGATGTCGGAGCAGACCACGCTCTGCCCCACTATCCGCTTGGGCATGTGGTCGGAGTGAGCGTGAGATATGCAGAAGGTGCCCTTGGGCCCTATGGTCTCGGCATCGAAGTGATACTCCTCACTCCCGAGGACCTCCACCCCATTGCCCAGCCGAACCGCGAGCTCTCTCCCCGACATCTCGGTTTCGATACTGGAGATCGTAGTTAAAGGTATCGGACCTTCCAGCCTGGCCACCTCTGTTCCCGGCCGGGCCGCGTCAAGGAGATGCCGGAGAAAGGAGAGGGCACAAGCTTCAACCGCCCGTTATCAAACATATCTTGGCCAGGCGTTCGCGCGCTCGTCGGCTCCCCCTACCCTTCGCGTCCTTCGGTCGTTCCCGAGATGTGCAACTCAGATGGAAGAGGACAATAAGTGGCGGCATGATGGCCGTCGGGGATGGTATTAAATGGAACCTCGAACCGAGAACAAGGAAGCAGAGGAGCAGCCTGAAAGCGGACGGCCGACCAATGTCTGGAGAGGGACGCCGCGAGTGTGGGAAAGATGCGTCTTCTGCAACCTGAAAAGGGAGTGCACCACGGCTGGCGTGACCCGGGGCTCGAAGGCCTGCACCGATGCCAGGTACGCCATGGCGAGAAGGTGACCCGCCAGGCGCGATGTGTACGAACTTAGCTAGGGCGCATGAGCGTCCGACGCGTCTTGCGGTCCGTTTTTCAACGCCCAGCTCACCGGAAACGAAGGGTTACTTTCGGGCAACTCTCCCTCTCAGGTTCATATAACCCGCGGGGCGAATGACCGATGGGAGAGAATGAGCCTATCGACCAGGGAAGCGGACTCGCTGGCCATTGCGCCTCTGCGGGAGCTGACGACGCATGGAGAGAGGACCGTCCGCACGTCCATCCCTACCCTGGACGCCTTCTTCGGAGGTCTCAGGCCCGGCAGCGTGACCCTTCTAGACTCATCCGATCGCATGCTCTTCGACCTGACCCACATCCTGTGCGTGAACGGGGTCAGCACCCTGGGCCAGGACGTGGTGTGGGTGGACGGTGGGAACTCCGTGAACCCTTACGAGCTGGGGAGGATATGCAGGCGCTTCGGCCTGGACCGCACCGAGGTGTTGGACAGCATCAGCGTGGCCCGGGCGTTCACCGCATACCAGCTTGTCTCCCTGATCGATGAGCGGCTGGAGGAGGAGGTGAGGCGCACCGGGGCCGGCATGGTGATCGTGTCCTGCCTTCCGGACATGTTCCAGGACAAGGAGATGCGGTGGTCGGAGTCGTACCAGCTGATAAGGCGGTGCGTGGAGCGCCTGCGGGACCTCTCACGAGACCGCGGGGTGGCCGCGCTGATCACCAACTACGGCCTGATGAAGATACTTCAGCGGAAGAGCCTGAAGAACCTCCTTTACGGCATGGCGGACGACATCGTGCGCATCGAGAACGCGTCCCGCTGCCTGCGCATAACCCTGCCCAACCGTCAGGAGACCATGTACTACCATGCGGTGCCGCATAACCAGACCACCCTGGAAGAGTTCGTGGGGCGGTGACATGGGAAGGACAGTGCCCACCTACCGGATGACCCTGGAATCCATAATACGCAGCTGGAGCGATTTCCGCAGGGCGCTGCCCAAGGAGGACCGGGAGGTGTTCGACCACATGGTCAACCGGGCGCGGGCGCATGCCTCGGCCTCGACCTATGCGGCCTTCTCCGATCCCGTGGAGGGAGCGCTCCTGTCCATACTCCTGGAGCAGGAGAAGGAGATCCGGAGGCTGGGGGGGAAGGGGTGAGGGGATGGGTGCTGGACTGCTATGCGGACATGGCCGAGAACCGCATGGTAACCTGGGTATGGACCAACCGGGGGGTGGAGCGGGCGGTCGAGGATTTCATCCCCCGCATCTACGTGCTAGCCTCCAGGGACAGGCTGGAGAAGCTGACGCGGGACCTTGCCCTCCTGGGGGTGAAGGACGTGTCCCTGGTGCGCCGCCGGACGGAGCTGGGCGGGAAGGAGCGGGAGGTGCTCTCGGTGGCGGTGCGGGACTACGCCACCATACAGCCCCTGGCGGTGACCATCGATTCCTGGGGAGGCTACCGAGACCACCTCCTGTACAACGTGGACCTGAGGATGGACCAGCGCTATTTCCTGGCCAAGGGCATATTCGCCATGGGCCTGGTGGAGCTGCCTACCCTGCGTAGCCTGGACTCGAACCTGCGCCTCGACTATCCCATCCCTGCGCTGACCTCGGTGGACCTGCAGGTCCGGACCAAGGGAGGGGGGATACCGACCTTCGATGACCCCATCGCCTCGGTGGAGGTCGGTGACGTGGTCCTTGACGGACCTGAGGATGGGATCATCATAGACCTGCAGTCTTTCATAAAGGAGCGGGACCCCGACATCATCTACACCTCCAAAGGGGACAGCTTCTACCTCCCCTACCTCCACCACCGGGCGCAGGTGAACGACGTCACCCTGGAGCTGGGGCGCGAGAGGGGAGAGAGGACCTCCCGGGGGAAGAGCTTCTTCACCTACGGCCGCATCGTGTACAAGCCCCCTGGTCACAAGCTGCGCGGCCGGGTGCATATCGACAGGGAGTCCTCCTTCACCTTCCGGGAGAGCGGCCTGCACGGCCTGATCGAGATGTCGCGCCTGTCCATGATACCCTTGCAGGACCTCTCCCGCCTCTCCCCGGGCAGCGCCATAAGCGCCATGCAGGTGAACGAGGCCGTGCGCAGCGGGCACGTGGTGCTGTGGAAGAAGAACCTTCCCGAGGACTTCAAGACCGCTGGCGCCTTGATCGTCTCGGACCGCGGGGGGTTCATCTACGAGCCCAAGGTGGGCGTGCACGAGCAGGTGTGGGAGGTGGACTTCTTCTCCCTGTACCCCAGCATCATGGTGCGGCACAACATCTCGCCGGAGACGGTGATGTGCTCCTGCTGCCCCCGCTCCTCGAGGACGGTGCCGGAGCTGGGATACCGTATCTGCGAGAAGCGGCAGGGGCTGGTCCCCAAGGTGCTGGTCCCCATCCTCAACCGCCGTCGGGTGTACAAGCAGATCAAGAACCAGGGCGGGCGCAAGGGGGAGATGTACGAGCAGCGGGCCAAGGCCCTCAAGTGGGTGCTGGTCACCTGCTTCGGCTACACCGGATACCGGAACGCCCGCTTCGGGAGGATCGAGTGCCACGAGTCCATAACCGCCTTCGGGAGGGACATCCTGGTGCGGTCTGCGGACCTCGCGGAGAGGCGTGGCTTCGAGGTGCTGCACGGGATCGTGGACTCGCTGTGGCTGCGGGGGGAGGGGGACGTGGCGTCCTACTGCGAGGAGGTCACCCGGGAGATGGGCATGCCTCTCAGCCTGGAAGGGCGGTACGCCTGGATCGTCTTCCTGCCCAACATATCCACCGGGGTGGGGGCGATGAACCGATACTACGGGAAGTTCGAGGACGGGGAGATGAAGCTCCGGGGGATCGCGGTGCGCCGCAAGGACACGCCTCTGCTGGTGGAGGAGCTACAGCAGGATATGCTCCGCCACCTATCCGCCGCTGACGGCAGGAGCGCGTTCCTGGAGTTGGTGCCCTCCTCGCTGGACGTCCTGGACCGCTATGTCGAGGAGCTGCGCTCGGGGACGGTGGAGAGGGCTCGCCTGATAATGAGGAAGAGCATCTCCCGTCGCTTGGAGGAGTACGTTCAGTACAACGACTCGGTGGCCGCGTTGCAGCAGCTGCACGACCAGGGCTTCGAGCTTCAGCCCGGGCAGGCGGTGGAGTACCTCATCACGGACTCCTCCAGCAGGAGCTCTTGGCAGAGGGTGAGGGCCGCCCCCTTCCTGGACGGCGATGAGAGGTACGACGCGGAGCGCTACGTGGACCTCAGCCTCCGCGGCGCCGCCGAGCTCCTCTCCCCCTTCGGCTGGACCCTCGAGCGCCTGCGGGAGCGGGATGATGTGAGAAGGTCAAAGCAGCGCTAGGAGCGCTGCGTCCAGGCCAGATAGGTAGAGGGCGGTGGGGAGGAGGAGGCAGCCGGTGAGGTGCACCCGGGCCACGCCCAGCCGCGGAGGGGCCAGGCCCAGCAGGGTGGACGTGGCCAGCACCACCAGGCCGGGGAGGCCGCAGAACAGCGTCACCAGGGCTAGCAGCAGGAACATGACCGCACGGTTGAGGGGGTGGAGGTCCGTGCCTCCTGCAAGTCGTGAGAGCCATCGGCCCAGATGCAGGGTGAGGAGGTAGCTGGCCCCCATGGACACCAGAGCGGCGAGGAGGAGCAGGGGGAACCAGGCCGAAGGTGGTGCCAGTAGGGC
>MVRB01000009.1 GCA_002067635.1 Methanomassiliicoccales archaeon PtaU1.Bin030
GTGTAGTGGTCAATCATGCCGGCCTTTGGAGCCAGCGACGGCAGTTCGAATCTGCCCGGGGCTACCACCAATTCATGCGTGAACGGTCATTGATCGTTGTACCAAACATCATCTCCTATGGAGGGAGATGAGCAACCTTTTTCTCTCACCTTCGCTTGGAGGGGACCGTGAGCGTCGACTGCCTGATCGAGCTGGACTATGAGGACGAGAGGACGGCAGAGGCGGTGTTGGTCGCCATCTCCCCCGATAACGCCCCTTACGCAGAGGCCGAGCGAGTGGGGACCAAGGTCATCGTGCGTTCCAGGTCCAAGACCTGCCCGCAGATGCTCCACACCACCGAGGACCTTCTCGCCTGCATCAAGGTGGCCGAGGAGGCCGTGCAGGCGACCAAGTGATCACTTCCTGATGCCCTCTCGGACCTTCACCGCGATGCCCGTACGGAAGGATAGCATCTCATCCCGCGTCATCATTGCCCTCCCCAGGGCGACCAGATCATCGTTCTTGTCGACCACCATGACCTCGTCCATGGGGCGGATGTCCGGGTCGCAGCCGTTGACGAAGGCGCAGAAGACGTTCTTGCCCTCGCGGTTGAACGGCACCGCATCATCCTTGACCTCCACTCGCATCTTGGGGTAGGCGAAACCCCCTTTCAGCCTTGCCGCACCCGGGGGGCGCAGGGTGAAGAAACCGTCATTGGCCCGCATGGATAGGATATGCTCCCCGTCCACCAGGACGTTGCGGATCTTGCCCGTGGTCTCCGATTTCTTGATCTCGATACTGCCATCGAGAAGGAGGTCGGCCGCGCCCTTCCCGAACTGGTAATCGCTGACCGCCCTCACCCGTGCCACGTCCATGTTGAATGACGGCTCTTTCTGGCACATCATGGCGAGGGTGTCCATGGTGGCCTGCCCGTCCCAGGCCACGCCCAGGCTGTAGGGGTGCTCGTGGGAGAGGTGCTCCATCTGCTCACGTATGCGCTCCTTGGTCTCGCGGTCGGGGGGCTCGGGGAACAGTGACTGCGCCACAGGATACATCTCGTCCAGCTCAATGGGGACCGGCCCGATGGGAGAGGCCACGAAGAAGTGAGCATCGAACTCGTTCAGCACTTCAGCGATCTGCTGTTGGTAATGCCTCCCGTAGGGCTTCCCTCCATCCTCGAAGGCCACCATGACCTCCGTGCCTGGGTACTGGTAGCGCTCGAAGAACCGCCTCTCATAGCGAAGGAAGGCCGGCCGGGAGAGGGTCTCGGGACCGCTGTACAGCATGCTGTTGTCCCTGCTGAGGGGCTCGAACCTCTCCAGGAAGTCCTGGTGCTTTGCCAGGCGCCTCAGCGCGCTGAGGAGCGAGGGGTGCGCCCGGCACCGCCTCTCTACCAGCTCCCAGAGGTCGCCCTCCAGTATGGCGCGCCTCACCCTCTGCACCTCCTCCAGGGACGCCCACAGGTTGTGTCGGGCGATGAGCGCGGCCCGGTCCGCCGGCCCCATATCGCATATCTCCCTGTAGCTGTGGGACTGGCAGGCGGGGCAGTGGCAGTGGATATCCTTCATGTCCTGGAGGTGGGCCGTGCCCTCGGGGAACATGAACCGGTCGTCCCGGGCGAACTTGGCGTAGGACGCGGAGTCGAACATGTCGCAGCCCAGGAGAGCTGCGAGGGCAAACACCATGGGGTGGCCCGCCCCGAAGAGGTGCACCGGGCGGCTGGGGTCCAGTCCCTTCTTGGAGGCCACGATGACGTCCACCAGGTCGGCAAACCGGTACTGCTCCATGAGAGGGACCACCCCTCCGATGGGGTGAACGTCCACGTCCACAAGCGCAAGCCGGCGGGCGCAGTCCTCCCGCAGGTCCTCGAACACCGAGCCCTGGACGACCCCTGCGAGGAGCATCCTCCCTTTCAGGGTCGCCGCCTCCGCGGTGCGGTCGATGGTGACATCCACGGCATGGGCGGTCTTCTCCTTGCTCCAGTCCGGTTCCGTGAATATATCGAGCACCGTCCCGATATCGGTGCCGATGTCGCGCTGGAAGTTCACGATGTCCTCGTTCTTGACCTCCACCTCGCCGTACATGTGCGACTGGAAGGTGCCGGAGTCGGTCATGATCACCCCCGGGAAGTCCAGCAGGGCGTGCAATCCCTCCTCAACGGCGCGGGCGTTGAGCTTGGGGTCGTTCCTGATGATGTATGAGTTGGTTATGAGGGCATGGAACCCGAATGTATGGTATAGTTCGTGGGGTGGTATGGTGACCAGCCTGGGGTTTACCACCGGCAGCAATGCGGGGGTCTCCAGCGGACCATGGGAGGTTTCCAGCTTTCCGACCCGGGCAAGACCGTCCCGCCGTATGAGCTCGAACATGGGGTTAGGGATGGTGGGTCGGTTAATAAGGTTTTTATCTCGACCCAAGAAAAACGTTTAAGGGGTCCAACTTGATTCGTTCTGTATGGGGAAGAAGGTAAAAGAGGAAACATCGCTTCGAATGCGGAGCAGGAGGAAAGGGAGGCTAGGCTTGTTGATAGGGGCGATGCTGATAGCTACAGGCGTTGTCGCGGCTGGGGTGATTGTTTGGGACTCACATGATACCAGGGAGACGGTCACGGCGAATGAGGGGATACAGGCCGGTGACGTCCTTCATTATGATGTGGTAGGTCAGAGGGACGAAACCTCAGTCAGCGGAACGGTCACGATCACATGCTCAAGTGTCTCAAAAGACCGAAGTGCGATGGCGTTCAGAACAGAGTATGACGGTGAGATAGAGTACTGGGTAGTTCACGCTCTAGGTTCACAACTTTTCAATCCATACGGAAAATGTATCGGAAGCCAATGGATGGGCACATCGTATGGGGACAGGTTCGTAAAGCATCTGATAGATTATTATCCCAGGTTCGAAAACGGCTCTGGGGTGCTCAGAAATACATATGTTGGGATAGAATCGGAGATAGCATACAGAGTGAACGTCTCAGGGCCAGGATTTCACCTGGAGGCTGAGCTGACGCACGCCACGGTTGAGGGCATGTACCGTTGGGATAATCAGGAAATATCTGTAAGAGCGGAATGGGAAGCAGTGGGAGATGGTCCCAAGACGCATATGGTCGGCCCTGGTGCGGTGGATGGAAGGATATTAATCCTGCAACAAGAGGGGGAAATACGAATAACATGTGAGGGGAACGATTCTGCCGTGTTCTTCATGACCGAGGAGAACATGAACATGATGGATCGTGGAGCTCCCTTTCTGTTCGATGCTGAACTATCTATCCTTGACGGCAATGGGACGAGAGGAGGCATACTCTTACCTGGCATGTACTATGTCATCTGCGCCAACTTGAACGGTACAGGCTTCACGACATTTGAATACGAGGTCAATATTCGATAAGGTCGGAGAATAGGGTTAAATCTCGTCATTCGCTCAGTGCTCCGGACGAACATGGTGGAATTCTCCAACAAGATGGTCATAGTGGTGCGCTGGGACCTCAGGCTGTCGGCTGGCAAGATGGCCGCCCAAGTCGCGCATGCGGCGGTCAACTGCGCCCTCGCGGCCAAGAAGCGGACGCCTGATTGGTTCGACCGCTGGTACTCGGAGGGTCAGCGTAAGGTGGTCGTGAAGGTGCCTAACCTTGAGGACCTCTATGAGGTGAAGAGCAACGCGGAGGCCCTCCGCCTGGTCACCTCCCTCATCACGGATGCGGGCATGACCGAGATACCACCCAACACCGTCACCTGCCTGGGCATCGGACCGGGGCCTCAGGAGGTCGTGGACAAGGTGACCGGGCACCTCAAGCTGGTCTAGGCATGAAGCCCCACGTCCGGGTCCTGGGGATCGATGACTCGCCCTTCACCTTCCAGACCAAGAAGGCCCTTGTGGTCGGAGTGGTGAACCGCCTCCCCACATACATTGAGGGGATAATGCGCACTGAGGTGGAGGTAGACGGGGAAGATGCCAACGATGCCATCCTCGAGATGCTAGACCGCTCCCGCTACCGGGAGCAGCTCAAGCTGATCATGTTCGACGGCATCGCCGTGGGAGGGTTCAACGTGATCGATATCGACAGGCTTTACAGCAGCCTGAACATACCCTGTGCCACGGTGACCCGAGGGCTGCCGGACCTGGAGAGGATGGAGAAGGCCCTGCGGTCCCACTTCGAGGACTGGGAGAGAAGACTGGCCATAATAAAACGGAACCCCCTTTTTAAGATCGGTCCCCGCAGGCGACCGCTATTCGCGGCGGTCAAGGGCATGGAGGCGGACACATTGGAGGTGGTACTGGAAGAGTGCACGGTGCAGGGCCGCCTGCCTGAGCCTCTGCGGATCGCCCATCTGATATCCAGCGCCATGGTGCTGGGCGAATCCCACGGCAGGGCCTAGGCCTCTTGGTCCAGCGTCCTTTTTATCTCCGAGCACAGGTCCGCTGCTATGGGGTCTGCGCACTCCATCATCACCTCGCTGCTGGAATTGGCCTGCTTCTTGATGGTGATGAAGACCTTCTTGTCGGGAATGTTTATGGCCGTGCTATTGCCGTTGGGGACCACCGCGCAGGACAGCTGATGGGACTCGCACGTATGCTTGATCTCGTGAGCGAGCTTATCCATGTCCTGGCGGAAGAACCGGATGTCGGTCCTCTCGTTTCGGTCCTTGAACTTGGCGTTATAGCCCATGACGGCAATTAGCAGCAGGGCGAAAGAAGCCAGTACCGCGAAGGTCAGCGGCTGCTCCGGTTCCAGCCCCCTGTACACGGAGAGGACCGAGACCCCGAAGACGGAGGCCGCGGAGATGTAGATGATACCTATCAGGCCCGTTACCAGCCTCTGGGGCATGGTGTTCCGAGCCCAGCATCTATAGTGCAGGCGCAGGGCTCTGAACGCTGGCACCATCAGCAGCAGAGCCAGGACTATCGTCAGGAAGAACAGAGGGGTGAACATATCCTCGAACAGCACGTAGGAGTAGAGCATCAGGGCCAATAATATCGGGATCACCAACGCCATCCCGTACTCGATGATCTTCTGCGATCTATTAAGCTGGCTTACCGCATCCCCATCTTCGTGCATATCCCATCCCAAACGGGGTAACTGGATATGCCGATAAATGGCTTTCGACACTCGTTACGTACCTCATGTCTCTCATACCCAGGTACGGCCGTCTCGATCTGGCGCCGACTCCATATCCACCTTATAACATCTCGTAAGATCCCCATCTACGATGTTCCAGGCACCTAATCTGGGACCTTGGAAGGAAAATACGAAGGGCATTTTTATTATTATTTTCTAATATTGTATCGGTCATCGGGATGCAGCACAGGGGCGGAACGATGAAATATCGTTATTATTTTCTACAATTCTTAGGCCAGTTCTTATCAGGCCACAGCGAACAGTTTTAATACGAGCGTTTATTAGGAGTAGGCTGAACGGTCTCTGAAAAACCCTTACTCTTAAATATAACAACCATAATAAGGAGCCCGCTTCTCACAAAGAAGGTGAAATATTGGCTAGAGGTCTTTACACGGCTAGGAAGCTCAAGAACGACCGTCAAAAGTTCAGATGGTCGGATAGCACATACAAGCGGAGGATGTTGAAGCTCCGGGAGAAGTCCGACCCCTTGGAGGGTGCGGCTCAGGCTCGGGGCATCGTATTGGAGAAGGTAGGTATCGAGGCCAAGCAACCCAACTCCGCCATCAGGAAGTGCGTCAAGGTCCAACTCATCAAGAATGGACGTCAGATCACCGCTTTTGCTGTTGGTGACGGCGCTATCAACTTCATAGACGAGCACGACGAGGTGGTCGTAGAAGGTATCGGCGGCAGGCTGGGAAGGTCCTATGGTGACATTCCCGGTGTTCGTTATAAGGTGATCCAGGTCAACAACGTATCCCTTAACGAGCTTGTCCGAGGCCGCAAGGAGAAGCCGGTGAGGTGAACATCGTGGAAGGAGAAACTGAAGTTCAAGCTACAAGCGGCGTGCTCCTCTTTGGAAAGTACGAGATGACCGGAATAGGCATCAGGGACGGTGGCCTAGCCAAATACATAGACCTCACCCCCGTCGCCATCCCCCACACCGGGGGCAAGCATGCCAACCGGTCCTTCGGTAAGTCCAAGGTGAGCATCGTCGAGCGCCTGATAAACAACCTGATGAGGACCGAGGTCTTCACCGGGAAGAAGGCCAAGTCCCTGGGAGTGGTGAAGGACGCGTTCGAGATAATCGCCACCAAGACCAAGAAGAACCCCGTGCAGGTGCTGGTGGAAGCGCTGGAGAACGCCGCGCCCCGTGAGGAGATCACTCGTCTGCAGTTCGGCGGAATATCCGTGCCCAAGGCCGTGGACGTATCGCCGTCCCGGAGGCTGGACATAGCCCTCAGGAACATAGCCAGAGGGACCGTGGATTCGTCGTTCAAGAACAAGAAGCCGGTCGAAGAGTGCCTGGCCGATGAGCTCATTCTCGCCTCCAAGGGGGACATGAACTCGTTCTCGGTAGCCAAGAAGGAAGAGCTGGAGCGTGTAGCATCCTCAGCTCGGTAAGTCAGTTCATAATAGATTGGTGAATCAACATGGGACGCAAGGAAGACAACATCGCACGGGCCCAAGCCATCTCGAAGAACCCTGAGTTCATCAGGAACATCGGGACCGCCGCCCACATCGACCACGGCAAGACCACCTTGAGCGACAACCTCATCGCCGGAGCCGGCATGATGTCCGAGGACCTGGCCGGGAAGCAGCTCTTGCTCGATTTCGATGAGCAGGAGCAGGCCCGTGGCATTACCATCAATGCGGCGAACGCCTCGATGGTGCACAAGTACAATGGGAAAGAGTACCTCATCAACCTCATCGATACCCCCGGTCACGTGGACTTCGGCGGCGACGTCACCAGGGCCATGAGGGCTCTCGACGGCTGCATTATCCTCGTTTGCGCGGTCGAAGGTATCATGCCCCAGACCGAGACCGTGATCCGGCAGGCCCTCAAGGAGCGTGTCCGGCCGGTATTGTTCATCAACAAGGTCGACAGGCTGATCAACGAGCTGAAGGTCACCCCCGAGGAGATGCAGAAGAAGTTCGTCACCATCATCACCGAGGTCAACCGCCGTATCATCTCCCAGCTTCCTGAGCCTCTCAATAAGGAGTGGCAGGTCAAGGCCGAGGACGGTACCGTTGCTTTCGGCAGCGCGTTCCACAACTGGGCCGTGAACGTTCCATCGATGAAGAGGACCGGCATCAACTTCGCCAAGGTCTATGAGTACTGCAAGAACAACGACCAGAAGACCCTGGCCAAGAAGGCCCCGGTCCACGAGGTCCTGCTGAACATGGTCATCGAGCATGTCCCCAACCCCCTCGAGGCCCAGAAGATCCGTATCCCCGTCATCTGGAAGGGCGACAAAGATTCTGAGGTAGGGAAGGCCATGCTCACCTGCGACGCCAAAGGGCCGGTCGCCCTGATGGTCACCAAGATCATCGTCGATCCCCATGCTGGTGAGGTGGCCGTGGGAAGGCTGTTCTCCGGTACTGTCACCCGCGGCATGGAGCTGTGGGTCTCCGGAATGCCCAACCCCCAGAGGACGCAGACCATCGCCCTCAGCGTCGGTGCGGACAGGATCCCCATCGATCACATGGAAGCCGGCAACATCGTCGCCGTCGCGGGCCTCAAGGACGCCATGGCCGGTTCCACCGTCAGCTCCGATAAGAACATGGAAGCTTTCGAGAAGATCTCCCACTACACCGAGCCCGTGGTCACCGTGGCCATTGAGGCCAAGCACATGAAGGACCTGCCCAAGCTGGTCGACGTCCTCAGGACCGTGGCCAAGGCCGATCCGTCCATCCAGGTCGAGATAAACAACGAGACCGGCGAGCACCTTCTGTCGGGAATGGGAGAGCTCCACCTGGAGATCACCACCTACAGGATAGTGAACGACCACAAGGTGGAGATCAAATCCTCCCCGCCCATCGTGGTGTACAGGGAGAGCGTGAAGGGGAGGAGCCCTGTGTTCGAGGGCAAGTCCCCCAACAAGCACAACCGCTTCTTCGTCGAGGTATCACCGCTCGAGCAGTCCGTCGTCGATGCCATCAAGAACAACGAGATCCAGGTCGAAGGGAAGATCAAGGATGCCAAGGAGCTTGCCAAGAAGCTGCAGGAACTGGGCATGGACCGTGATGAGGCCCGCGGCGTGGTCGCTTTCAAGGATAACAACGTCTTCATCGATGCCACCAAAGGTATCCAGTACCTCAATGAGACCCTCGAACTGTGCAAGCAGGGCTTCGAGGAGGCCATGAACCTCGGCCCGCTGGCGCAGGAGAAGGTCATGGGCCTGAAGGTGAAGCTGGTCGATGCCAAGCTGCACGAGGACTCCATCCACAGGGGTCCGGCACAGGTCATTCCTGCCTTCCGGTCCGCCGTGTACGGTGCCATGTGCCTGGGTCAGAGAGTTCTTATGGAACCTCTGACCAAGATCTATATCAACTGCCCCGAGGCCGTGATGGGCGACGCCCTGCGCGAGCTGCAGCAGAGAAGGGGGCTTATCGAGGACATACACCAGGAAGGTGAGGCCACCATCATCGCCGCCAAGGCTCCA
>MVRB01000010.1 GCA_002067635.1 Methanomassiliicoccales archaeon PtaU1.Bin030
ACCAAGTCCGCCCAGGCCCCGTTCCAGTCCTGGTTGCTGGGCGCGATGGTGGCCCCCACCCCGGTCTCGGCGCTGCTGCATTCGGCCACGATGGTCAACCTCGGCGTGTACCTCCTGATACGGATGTCCCCCAACCTGGCAGGGTCGCCGTCCCTCAGTGCCGCCATCGCCCTGATAGGAGGGGTCACGTTCCTGGCCTCCTGCATCCTGGCCATCACCCAGAGCAATGCCAAGAAGGTCCTGGCATGGTCCACCATCGGGAACCTCGGCCTCATCACCATGTGCGTCGGCGTATCCACGCCATTGGCGGTCACCGCTGCGGTCGTTCTCCTCCTCTATCACGCCATCTCCAAGGCCCTCTTGTTCCTGGCAGTGGGGGTGGTCAAGGAGAGGCTGGAGAGCGAGGACATAGAGGACATGCAGGGCCTGCGCACCTCCATGCCCTTCGCCAGCACGGCTTTGTCCGTAGGCATACTGACCATCGTCCTCCCCCCCTTCGGCATGTTCGCCTCCAAGTGGCTGATAAGCGAGGCGGCGGTGACGTTCCCCTTCCTGACGTTCCTCCTGGGGGTGGGCTTCGCGGGCATGGTGGTCTTCTACTTCAAGTGGATGGGGACCATCCTCTCCGTCGGTCCCAGGGTCCGCTCGACCCCACTGAAGGGCGACCCCCTGGGCCGCAACTACCGCTGGACACTAGGATCGCTCATGGTCGGCGCGGTGGCGCTGTCAGCCCTCATAGGGCCGGTGCTACGCTACCTGGTGCTCCCCTTCGTCGAGAGGCACTTCCCGCTCCCCGTGGGCACTGACGATCTCACGCTTTTCACCTCCTACGGGGAGTTCCCGGTGTTCCTGTTCCTCCTCTTCGTGGCCATCATCTTCCTGGGCCTGAGCCTGATCGTGCGCCCGGAGGAGAGGGAGGTCACCACGGCCTATGCCTGCGGGGAGACCTTCGACTTCGAGTACCACGGTAACTACTACCTAGGAGAGGAGCGCGTGGGGCAGGGCATCGCGCTCACCGAGGGAGCGGGGGCCGTGCTGGTGGGGGTCGTACTGCTGCTGCCCCTGCTTCTGGAGGTGCTTTGATGGACCCCCTGGCCCTGGTCGTGCAATTGGCCATAATCGTCCTTGCACCCCTGGCGGTGGGCCTCCTGCGGGGGGTGGACCGGAAGCTTACGGCGCGGATGCAGAACCGCCGCGGTCCCCCGGTGGTGCAGCCGTTCTACGACATGGTCAAGCTGCTGTCCAAGAGCCCTATCCTTATCAACAACCTACAGGTGACCTTTGCCGGCGCCTCTCTGCTCTTCCAGGCCGCGGCCCTGGCCCTGTTCGTGGCCGGAGGAGACCTGCTGATCGCCTTCTTCGTATCCGGCGCGGGGTCGATATTCCTGGTACTGGGGGCTTTCAGCGTCCGCTCCCCCTACTCCTACCTGGGAGGGCAGAGGGAGCTCCTTGCCATACTCGCCTACGAGCCGGTGCTGTTCCTGGCCGTCCTGTCCCTGGGCATGCGCAGCTCCTTCCTGGTGAGCGAGTTCCGGGGCGGTCTGCTGGCGGACCTCCCGCTGGTTTTACTGGCCATGGTCCCGGTGATGGTCATACTGCTGGAGAAATCCCCCTACGACGTCCCTGCCGCCCACCAGGAGCTAGTATCCGGACCGTACATCGAGTATTCCGGACCTTACCTTGCCATCATGGAAGGGGCCCGTTGGTTCCAGCTGGCCTTCGTCCTGGGAGTGATCACCCTGTTCGTCTGGCACGATAACATAATGGTCTCGCTGCTGGGGAAGGCGGCCATCGTCCTCCTCGTGCTCTTCGTGACCATTGTCATTGACAACATCACGGCCCGCCTCACCCGGGAGCGGATGGTCATGTTCATGCTGACCGTGGGGATAGCGCTGGTGGCCGTCAACCTCATCTACCTGACAATATTCCCAGAGGGGTTGATCTGATGAGCCTTGTGCAGGGCGCCAGGAGGAGGTCACCGTGGATATTGCATTTCGACACCGGTTCCTGCAACGGCTGCGACCTGGAGGTGTGGGCGCTGCTCACGCCCCGCTACGACGTGGAGAGGTTCGGCGCGGTCAATAAGGCCAACCCCAAGCACGCCGACATCCTGCTGATCACTGGACCGGTCACCAAGAAGTGCGAGGACCGGTTGCGCAACCTTTACGAGCAGACCTCGGGCCCCAAGCTCGTGGTGGCGTGCGGGGACTGCGCCTCCACCGGGGCCCCCTTCCATAACTGCTACAATGTGTGCGGAGGAGTGGACAAGGTGATTCCCGTGGACGTATACGTACCGGGGTGTGCCGCCCGACCGGAGGCCCTCATTGACGGCCTGGTGCTGGCCCTTTCCCTTTGGGAAAAGAGAATGGAGGAGGAAGGATGACGACGGAGGAGGGGCAGTCCGACAGGAGTGACGCCATCGACGTCCGCCAGCGCTTCAAGGGCTTCCTGGATGCCGGGAGCAGGTTCATAGCCTTGGTGGTGCGGGAGAGCGAGGACGGCATGTTCGAGCTGATATACACTTTCGATCAAGGAGGCAAGGTGGCCGACTTCCGGTTCTCCATCCCCCTTGACCGGGAGGTGGACTCGGTCGCTGACATCTACCCCGGTGCGATGACCGCGGAGAGGGAGGCAGTGGACCTTTTCGGCGTGAGGTTCAAGGGAGTACGCCCCGGGCTTTTCCTGGTCGAGGGGAAGAGCCCTCCCGAACCGCTTAGGAAGCGCCAGATCGGTGGAAAAGGGGGTGACGTCCCTGGCTAGGGCCACGGTCATACCGTTCGGTCCGCAGCACGCGGCGTTCCTGGAGCCGCTGAACGTGAGGCTGGTGCTGGAGGAGGAGAAGGTGGTGGGCGCAGAGCTGAACCAGGGATACAACCACCGGGGAATGGAGTACGCCCTCTCCCTGGACTACAAGAAATCCCAGTACCTGTGCGAGAGGGTCTGCGGCATCTGCTCATACCACCACTCATCCTGCTATTGTCAGGGCTTGGAGGCCCTCTACGGCGTGGAGGTCCCCATGCGGGCCCGACTGATCCGCACCATCATGATGGAGTGCCAGCGCCTGACATCACACCTTCTGGCCCTTGGCCACATAGCCGAGGCCGTGGGCTATGAGAACCTGTTCATGCAGTGCTTCCGGGAGAGGGAGCTCATCATGACGCTCGTCAACCGCCTCTCCGGGAACCGGGTACACTACAGCATGAACGTGATCGGGGGGGTCAAGAGGGACATTGGCCCGGAGCAGGTCAAGGATGTGGAGGTCACCATGAAGGAGGTACGTCCTCGTCTTGAGGAGCTGCAGAGGGTCTTCCGCAGGGACAGCACCCTGGGGAAGAGGACCCATGGGGTGGGCAGGTTCCCGCGGCCGGCGGCGGAGGGCTGGGGGACGGTGGGGCCGGTCTCTCGGGCCTCCGGGATACCGCGGGACATCCGGCAGGACGGCTTCGCCGCCTACTCCGAGGTCAGGTTCACCCCCATAGTGCGGGAGGAGGCGGACGTCTACGCGCGCATGATGGTGCGCATGGACGAATGCCTGCAATCGGTGGACATCATCGAGGAGTGCCTCCCCCTCCTGCCGGACGGTCCAGCGGCGGTGCAGGTCAAGGGTCACCCCACCGGGGAGGCGTTCTCGCGGGTGGAAGCTCCCAGGGGAGAGCTCATGTACTACATCCGCGCCAAGGGGGCGCTGGAACTGGACCGCATCAAGCTGCGCACCCCGGCCCTCATGAACGTGCCGGCCCTGCTGGCGATGCTGCCGGGATGCCAGCTGGCGGACGTGCCAGGGATAGTGGTCTCAGTGGACCCCTGCATATGCTGCACGGACCGGTGATCCCATGTCCATGCTGACCTCCTCCCTCAAGAACCTCTTCCGGCGGCCGTTCACCACCCGCTATCCTCGTGCTCCCGCGGATATCCCCCCAGGCAACAGGGGGAAGGTGATGTGGGACATGGAGAAGTGCATCTTCTGCCGCAGGTGCGAGCGCTCCTGCCCCACCAGCGCCATCACCACCAACAAGGAGGCCAAGACCCAGAGGGTGGTCAGGAACCGATGCATCGCCTGCAATGTCTGCGTGGAGGTGTGCCCCACCCAGACCCTCTCCATGGTCCCCGAGTACTCCAAGCCCGACGTGGCTCCCGTTGCCCACGTGTTCGCGGTCGACCTCCCACGCCACGAGTACCGCGTCGAGCACCTGCCTAAGCATGGCGGAAAGAAGGAGGGTGCGAAATGATCGCTCCCGAGGAGTTGAGATAAGAACGAAAATATAATAATGTGTTCAATCTCTCTACCTGGAGAGGTCCAGTTTTGGCCAAGGGAATGAAGACGTTCACACTGAAGGTCCCCAACAGGGAACTGTACAGGATAGTGAAGAGACTGGACGGCAAGGTGGGACCGCATTTTACCTCCAGCGGGGTGGCCTTGGTCAAGTACTCCCCCGATGAGCTTTGCGAGGATGTTGAGGATGTGCGCCTGGTCACCCTGGGTACCAGGGACCGGGTCCGGACCACCCACAACTTCAGTCCCCGGGCGGACGGCCGCACGGACGTCATGATCGAGCTGGAGGTCTCCCTGCTGAGGGGAGGGAACATGTCCGTCGATATCAACCTGGCCCTGTGGACCGTAACATACATGGCCAT
>MVRB01000011.1 GCA_002067635.1 Methanomassiliicoccales archaeon PtaU1.Bin030
GGCCTCGCCAGCCTCCGTTCCCGAGGCCTCGGCCACGGTCCTCAGCCATCGCTCCGTGGCGCTAAATCCCACGGGGGCGCCCTCCTCGCTCATGACCCACGGGATACCATATTTTTCCTCATACTTTTGCGCGGTGGAGATGCCATACTCGGGGGAGACGATCACGTTGCAAGATGCACGCACAGACCTCCGGAGCCCCTCGACCGTGCAGGCCGCCCCTGGGACGGAGAGAACGTTCAGCCCCATCTTTTTTAACAACCCCTGGAGCTCAGAGATCCCATGCCTCCAGTCCTTGTTGGTTATGGACATTCCCAGTATGTTCACCGAGTTCGGGATCCTATCTGTTCTTGGCGGGTCCAGCCAGTCCACGATGGAGCATATGGTGGAATCATAGGCCGTGGACGCAGGGGTGGAGAAGGTGGGTTCATCGAGGGTCAGCATCTTGTCCGCGAAACCGGCGCGATCGATCGCACCATCCAGGTCATCCCCGATAAGGGCTGCGCCGGGGGAGTTGATGATCACTGCCAGGCTGTCACCCTTCCTCTCCACGATAGGCATTATGTACTCCATCTTCTCGACCGATCCCCGAATATAATCTTCCTCATCGAGATAGGTGCACGGGAGCCGTGGCTGCCCCATGAAGAAAGGCTCCATGAACTCGGTCATTCCCCTGGAGTCGGTCCGCGGATAGTGGAGCTCTGAAAGGAAGGAGTGATAGTTCCTGCAGCCACCGGGACCGTTCAGGATGGCCCTGGCATCCTTGATGCTCTCAACGGCGAGCAGGCATCCGGTTAGGCCATCGGGCTCGATGTTCATTGCCCCCTCCCCTCCATCTTCCATCCTTCGATATGAGGGAGCCTCACGATGTTAGCCCATCGCTTGGCCAGCTCCACCGAGGACCTGACGCCTATGTCCGGCCTATAGATGACATCGTAATGGCATACCTGGTCCCGAGGTATCCTCTGGTCCGAGAGGACGAGGTCGGGGGACAAGGACTCGATGTCCATCCTCAGGTCATCGAGCCCATAGTCCTCCTGGAAGGTGATAGCGTTCAGATACCTCGTGCACCTGGTGTCAAGGCCAGAACGCGGCTCGCCTTGATAGTGTTTCACTCCCAGACCGACCTTGAGAACCCTCATGTCCAGGTCCATCAGTAGGTCCAGCAGCCAGTCGATGTTGGTGGAGTATTTGTTCAGGACAAGCACCTTCTTGCCCTTCAGCCACGGCCGTGCGTTGGCGATGCCGCTCTGGTATTCTGAACTTAACTCTTCGATCATGGCCTTCCCCGCCCCCTCCCGCCCCATGGCCCGGGAGAGCTCCTCGACCCAGGTGACGGTCTCCCGAAGCCCCACAGGAAGAGGCAGCTCGAACAGCCGCACCCCTAAGCGGTCCCTGAGCAATTCACCCATGCTCCGGGACAATGCATCGTCCTGGGCCAGCAGGTTCAACCCTCCCCTGTTGAAGTTCCTGATGGAGGAGACATCGCATCCGGAAAGGAACCGGCAGTTCACACGCAATCCCAAACGACCAAGCACTTCACTGGCGATCCTGAAATTGCGCTCGCGGTTGTAGATGAAGAAGTCCCTCTCCCCGACGATGTTCACCATGTCCATCTCAGGGGCCACGTTCCTGTCCACCAGCTCGGTCACCCTCTTCACCGCATCCAGGTATCCTTGGTCCCATTCTCCGGTGATGTTGCCATCGGCCTCGATCACCTTCACCACCGTTCCCCGGTAATCTCTCTCTACGCGCTTGGCGACCGCAGCCACGTCATCCCCGATGATGCCTGAGGCGCAGGTAGTTATCACGAACATGGTGCGGTGTCCCTGCTCTGCCTTCTCCCGTAAAAGACGCTCGAGAGGTTCGGCGCCCCCGAATATGGATATGTGGTCGTCCATGTTCGTGGACACCACCCTATGGGCCGTGGAAGCTGATTGCAGCTCTCCGTTCCGCTTCCATGCGCTCAGAGCATAGTGGTCGCTGGAAGCCGCCATGATGTGGGCGCAGCTCCTAGGGCCGTGGATGACGGTCACGGTCTTGTCGATCTGGGAGGTGCAGTGCACCGCCCCATTGGTAGCGCAGGTATGCAATATCTTACGGTCCATAGGGTTGGGGCTGGCGTGCACGGCGTCACGGGATGCGCACTTCATTTCGCATCCTAAAGCCTCAGGCGTGCTCACCCTATCCGGCCATCTGCCTCCCTTGTCCACTTCCTTTCCCGATGCCAGCTGGTTCATCTGGTCATCATCCAGGGGGCATGCGGGTCTAAGGATCCCAGGATCCTTTGATATGTTGTCGACATGGCTGGAGAGCCCTGTTATGACCTTTGCCGGCTGGGACTCAGGAAACATCTCCACGACGGTGCTCGCCTCCCGCTCCGCCATGGAGAACAATTGACTGCGGGGGATGGAGGCCACGATGGGGAGGTCGACGCCACAAGCGAACCTTTCCACGATTTCCTCCTCCCCGTCCAACCCGCGGCCGTTGAAGATCAGACCAGCGACCCTGCAGGCATCGCCGTCGAAGTTACGGATGCCCTTCAGGATGTTGTTGGCTGCGTAGATGGACATGAACTCGCCGGATGTGACCAGATAGATGGCGTCCGCA
>MVRB01000012.1 GCA_002067635.1 Methanomassiliicoccales archaeon PtaU1.Bin030
GCCCCTCGGACACATCCTGCTCAAGGGCACGCTGGACTCGGGCCGCATCTATGCCCATACCCTGCTGTTCCTGGGAATCGTACTGGTTGCCGGCATCCTCTACTGGAGGTCCCGGTCCTCGTCCCTGCTGCTCGTACTAAGCGGAGGCATAATGACCCACCTGGTGCTGGACGGGATGTGGAATATACCCAATACGCTGTTCTGGCCTGCCCTGGGAGGCTTCCTTCCTCACTCCTATCCAGACTATTTCGGCAACGCCTTCATCACTGAGGTAACTGCCCCCCTGGAGTGGTTGGCCGGCCTCTCCGTCGTCATGATCGCCCTGGAGGTCTTCGGAGATTCGACCAACGGGTTAAGCGAAAGGTTCCTGTCCAGTGCCACTAAGCTGCGCCGTCCGCTCTATGTCCTTCTGGCTTTTGGAGGAGCGGCGACCATCGTCGGGGCCCTCCTCGCGACACCCATGGACCTGATGGACCTGGAGTCAGAACTTTTAACCGGCTCCAGCCTCCTTGTTGGAGGCATACTGTTGATACATCGTGACGTAGTGTCCGATCCATCCATCGATCGTACCAAGGCAGGCAACCAGGGATAAATTTAGACCTTGGAAGGCACACGCTGGAACAATGCTGTGTACCTATATACCAAAGCGGACATCGGTCCGACGCGAACTCGTTGCCGTAGCCTTAGCATTGATGGAGCCCTTTCTATTTGGCAATAACGAGCTCACCGTCACTGTTTTCTTTACTGACAGAGGTCGAAGGTCATTCCGCTGAGCTGGTATTAGAATCTGTTGGCGGTATGAGCACGTACTCGATCGAACGCACCTTTTTCTTTTGCCCATTTAAATGGCCTAACACTACGCCGAACAGTATCATAGGGGCTGCTATGAGCAGACCGACCAATCCTAACAGAGACAGGCTTCGTGCAGGCGCTGTTTTGTTCATCATCCCTCCACTTGAGAGCTACGAAGCACTTCACCCCCTTTTTCAATAGGGGGTGAACGACCGGTCGTTCATCGTGGGACAAGCAGGTTCGTAGCGAACCTCCAAGATCACGAGGACATTCTAACTGGTCCCGCACTCCTTTGTAACTCGACCTTACTATATAGCGCTCATTGGACTAAATACCTTTGTTGATAACACTAATTTTAACAATTTTTCCTGAACTTTAGCTCATATGACCGCTCGTCCACGAATATGCTGACGTGTGCTATCTTCGTACGTCTGGGCATTATAGCCAGCATGATTTTCTATTCTGAACGGAATATTTACTGGCTTGATTAAAATAAATAATGCTCTTGAGAAATGTCCTTGTCGTAATATTTGCTACTTTCTCGCCTTTTTCCGTGTGGTCATCTCATGATCTGGTACGTCCGGAAAATGCGAACATTAAACCTTCTTCGGTCCTGTCCTTCTCCGATAGCTTGATGAAACGCTCAGGCGTTTCCTGGCTCAATGAGCGAAGGTCACATCTTGGTCGTTGGCGGAGGGATCGCAGGCATGAGCGTCTCCAACGCCCTATCGTTGCTCGGGTACCGAGTCACCATTGTGGAGAGGGAACCGGTGCTGGGCGGCAAGGTATGTTCTCTGCACCATCCTTTCCCCGGCCCCGTATCGGCTATGGACATCCTAGCTCCCCCGATCGACCGGATCAGGGAAGACCCTCGCATTCTTGTTAACCTGTCCACAACGATCGAGAGCTGGAGTTACGACGGTTCTGAAGGGCTTGCCAGCCTCTCCGACGGCACCAGGGTAAGGGCTGACGCCCTGGTCCTGGCCACCGGGTTGGAGGAGGTGCCTCCTTCGCTGGTACCGGAGTATGGGTACGGCTCCAAGAAGGGCGTGATCACATCCCTGGAGCTTGAGGAGAGGCTGTCCAAAGGCCAGAGCCCCATCGATGGAGAGATGCATTCCGTGGTCTTCATACAGTGCGTGGGTTCCCGGACCGAGAGGAGAGGCGTCCCTCATTGCAGTACGTTCTGCTGCACCAGCTCCGTCAAGAACGCCTTGCTCTTGAAGAGCGAGGAGCCTTCGAGAGAGGTCACGGTGCTGTACATCGACATACGCACCGCCGGCCCGGAGCAGGAGGCCCTTTACAGAGAGGCGCGCAGGAGAGGGGTGAGGTTCATCAGGGGACAGCCGTCCCTGGTGATGGAAAGGGAGGGAAAGCTACTCGTGTGCGGCGAGAACACCCTGCTTCGGGAGCTATACGAGATACCTGCCGACCTGGTCGTTCTGGCGACCGGCCTAAGGCCGCGCTCATCCAACTCCGGCATGTTCGCAGGCCTGCTGATAGCGGCGGGGGCCACCGGTTTTCCGGAACCGCATGCCCCTGCTCGCAACGGGGTGTTCCTGGCGGGATCGGTCAAGCGGCCGATGGCCATTGAGGAGGCGGCCCGGGACGCAAGGGCAGCGGCATTGGACATCCACGAGAGCTTAATCAGAGTGCAGGACCGGTAACCGGGGATGCTCCGTGCCTTCTTAGGCCATGTCCCCTCTCTCTCTCTACACGCTGCAGAGCCCGCCATCATCAAGGCTCACCCTCTCTGCCCAAGGCATGTGGCCGCGAACCCTTGCGCGAACTCAAGATTGCTGCCGAAGTGAAGGTGCAGGTAAGATGCCAGGGCGTTGTTCTTGATGAACCCGTCCTCAGCCCCGTCGATGCCCTTGTCCTTCGAGAGCCTGTATGAGAACCTCTGCCCGCTATGGGACGCCACCCGGGAGTAGTGGAATACATGCCCCCTCACGGTCCCTCCGGCGGGGGACAGGACGCAGTCGTTCACGCAGGTCGCCTCCACATATCCCAGCGCCTGCAGGCGGGGTGTCATCTCCACGGTAGCGTCGAAGACCCCTGTCATGTCCCTGCTCAGTCCGTCCTGTCCTTTCACGCTCCTGCAAAGGTACATCATCCCCCCGCACTCAGCATATGCTGGAACGCCCTCCCGCACCTTCTCATGAAGGGCTTCCTTCATGGGGCCGTTCGCGGCCAGCTCGTCGAGATGGAGCTCGGGATACCCGCCACCGAAGTAATAACCGTCCGCGGCCGGAAGATCTCCCGTGGTGGGGGAGAACTCTACGATGTCTGCTCCGAGGGCTCTCAGGATGTCGAGGTTGTCCTGGTAGTAGAAGTTGAAGGAGTCGTCCTTGGCCAGTCCCAGGCGGAAGTGCCCCATCCTATCGAGGGGGCTCTGACGGACGTCCTCCCACCTCGGGGCGTTGGAAGCTATCTCCAGCATCAGGTCAAGGTCGAGATCGTCCTCGACGAGGGCCCTGATTCCCTCGTACCTCGCGGTGTTGTCCACCTCCCTGGCCGGGACCAGGCCCAGGTGCCTGCTTTCCAGGGCGATGTCCATTTTCTTGGGAATGCCTCCGAGGCTGACCAGGTCGAGACCGCTGATGGAATCCTCCACCATCTCCAGGTGCCTCTTCCCGCTGATCCTGTTGAATATCACGCCCAACACCTGGGTCTCCTCATCGAAGGTCTTGAACCCCTTGACGAGCGCACCTGCGCTCCGGGAGGTGGCCGACGCATCCACCACCAGGATGACCGGGCAGCGGAGGACCTTCGACAGGTGCGCCGAGCTCCCCTCCTCGCTCCTCCCGTCGTAGCCATCGAAGAGCCCCATCACCCCCTCC
>MVRB01000013.1 GCA_002067635.1 Methanomassiliicoccales archaeon PtaU1.Bin030
TGTCAGAGGATTTCTTGAGTTTGTTTACGACTTTTATAAGTCGATGAAGGCTCACGAGATCACCCTCGTTTACGAAGGTGAAATTACACACCAGATAACCAAAGCCTTTACCTCCCTTACTGAGTCAAACATGGCCAAGGAGGAGGGGATACCGGTGATCGTATTCCCATCGGACAGCTTCCGGCCGGATCTCAAGGTGAAAGACCTGGAGAGATGGAGAGATGCGTACGGCGAGGGGCTGAGGGAGCGCATCGCAGATCACCCTATGGACTTCGGGGTGCTCGCAGGCTACATGCTCATCATAGACCCCATCACCTGCAGGAGATACGACATCATCAACCTCCATCCTGCCCTACCTGACACTTACACGGGCACCTGGGAGGAGATCGTGGGGAAGGTGGTGGAGAACCGCGATCCAAAATATGGGGCGACGGTCCACGTCTGCAGCCCTGAGCTGGACCGGGGGGCCATCGTGGCCTACGATTCCTTCCCGACCGATCCCATCATTAATGCTCCCATCGCCGCAGAGGAGAAGGCACGGAGGATCCGCGCAGAGGAGCTGAGGAGGGAGGCCCCCTTGCTGATGGAATCCATCAGGATGTTGGTGGATGGGGAGGTGTCCATCCGGGACGGCAAGGTGTACGATAGAGACGGTGTTGAGGCAAAGGGATGCGTGGACCTCTCAGCCAAGGTCAGCAGGGCGCTGGAGCGTGGCGGATAGGGCCGCCCTTACCGGGTGCGCAGCTAGCAAGCGGGACAAGGTCTCCCGGGCAGGGGGTCTTAAAACCTCTTTATATACATTATCTCCGTTTCATGACGCCGATTTTAGGGTGAGACGAGAATGGAGTTCACTATATCCCCGCAGGACCGCGGGAATCTAGAGGATTACGACAGAACGTACAGCGAGTTCAACTGGTCGTCCGTGGAAAGGGAGTTCGACTGGTCCAATGGCGGGGCGTACAATGTGGCGGCAGAGGCCATAGACCGCCATGCCCGCAACTGGAGGCGCAACAAGATAGCTCTGTACGCTGTGCAGGCCCGGGGGGAGGTCCGTAAGTTCACGTTCGGGGACATCGCCGAGATGTCGAGCCGTTTCGCCTCCGGGCTGGAGAGGCTGGGAGCGGTCAAGGGCGACCGCATCTTCGTGTTCCTGGACCGTACCGCGGAGCTTTACATATCTATCCTGGGGATTACCAAGATGGGGGGGATCGCAGGACCTCTGTTCTCAGCGCTGGGTCCCGACGCCGTTAAGGACCGGGCCCTCGACTGCGGTGCCCGCTTCATCGTTACCTCCCCTTACCTCTACAAGCGTCTGGAGCCCATAATGGACGACCTCGTGGACGTTGAGAGGTTCATCATCGTGGGCGGCAACGAAGGCCTGGGGGGGAACACCATCAGCATCGAGGAGCTGATGGAATCTGGGAACCCCAACTACCAGGCGGTGAGCATGGAGCCCACCGACCCCTACATCATACACTACACCTCCGGCTCCACCGGAAAGCCTAAGGGTGTCCTCCTGGGGCATAAGGCCATGATTCAGCAGCTCATCACCTGCCGTTACGTGGTCGACCTCAAGGAGGAGGACACCTACTGGTGCACCGCCGATCCGGGCTGGGTTACGGGCACATCGGTGGGCATATTCGGCCCCTGGTTCCTGGGGACGACGATAGTCTCCTACGAGGGCCGTTTCGATGCCCGGGCATGGTACTCCCTCATAGAGCGTTTCAAGGTAAGCGTATGGTTCACAGCTCCTACCGCCCTGAGGATGCTCATGAGGGCCGGCGATGAGGTGGTCAAGGGCTACGACCTCTCCGCGCTCCGCCACATCTGCTCTGCTGGGGAGCCTCTGAACCCTGAGGTGATCCGCTGGGGGTTGGACGTTCTAGGCAGGCGCATACACGATAACTGGTGGCAGACGGAGACGGGGGCGCCGTGCATATCCAACTACCGTTCCATGACCATCAAGCCCGGCTCCATGGGGAAGCCCATCCCGGGCATGGTAGCCGCGGTGGTGGACGAGAACGGCATGGAGCTCCCTCCCCGGCAGGAGGGTTTCCTGGCGCTGCGTCCGGGCTGGCCGGCGATGATGGTGGGCATATGGAGGAACACTCCCAAGTTCAAGGAGTACTTCGAGATCCCGGGGTGGTACATATCGGGGGACCAGGCCTACAAGGACGAGGATGGGTACATCTGGTTCCTGGGCCGAGTGGATGACGTCATCAAGACCTCCGGCGAGAGGCTAGGGCCCTTCGAGGTGGAGTCCGCCCTGATCGAGCATCCGGCCGTGGCAGAGTCCGGGGTCATCGGGAAGCCGGACCAGCTGCGGGGCGAGATCGTGAAGGCGTTCATCATCCTCCGCCCCGGTTTCACGCCATCGGAGAAGCTGAAAGAGGAGATAACGGTCTTCGTGAAGACCCGGCTGGCGTATTACGCCTACCCGCGGGAGATCGAGTTCGTGGACAGCCTTCCCAAGACCCGCTCCGGTAAGATCATGAGGCGTGTGCTGAAGGCCCGGGAGCTGGGTCAGTCCCCCGGGGACCTCACCATGCTGGACGAATGAGCGGCCCCGCTGCTCTCACACGATAACCCTATCAGGCAACCATGGTCTCCCAATCAGGACCGTGCTGCAGGTGCGGCCGTTCGATGAGCCACCTTACGTTCCCGCTCTGAGCTGCAACCTGAGGATGGTGAGCTCCGCCGGTCACAAGGCCGCGAAACCCACGTGCAGGTTCAGAAGCCCCCTCCTGAGCTCGTCGGCAGACGTGGCATCGTTGCCACATCTCACGAAGAAAGCATAACGAGGAACGGTGCCCCGGAACGCCCCTTGGCGGAAGTGGACGAGAAGGAAGGCCTCGACCGAGACGCGGACCTTGGACGAGAGGGGCAGGTCGTTGGCCTCGAACACCGTCCACACCAGGCCCTCCTGCAGGCTCTTCTCAAGGAAAAGGGAGAGGCGACGTACGGGGAGATACTTACACTACGGTGTGGAAGGGGCTGCACCATCAAGGGTCCTACCGCCCCAGCTCACCACCCTGCCGTCAGGGAGCTTCCGCAGGCAGTTGATGGCCAGCGCGTTCAAGGAGCTTAGCTCCTCGTCGCTCTGCCTTAGTGCTGTATCGGAAGAGGCCTTGATCACGGCCTCGATCCCCGCGGGCGCCTTCCCCACCCCATTCTGGGAATCGTTGCGGGCGATCGCACCGGCCACCGCTCCACGGGCGGGTGCTAAGTTTTTGTGTCCATTGCCACCGGGGACCTTCAGGCCAGGGAAGTACAGGGCTGCGTCCTTGGCCGCATCACCAAGGGTCGCCCGGACCTCCTAAACGCTGTTCCTCGAATCATCGGCGGTGGACCATCCCCGAGGCCAGTCCAGCAGGAGTACGGCCCTGTTGGCCCGGCAACGGTCCGCGGCAGCTGCAAGAACCGACGGCTACGCGACCTGATCGTCCCTGTAAGGGGGATGTAGAGGAGATCAAAGCCCTCCGCCCGGTCCAGGGCGTTCATCCCTCCCCCGTCCAAACCGATCATGCTCGATGCATCAAGGGGAAGGTTGTCGCTTCCTCCGACGGCCAGGAACCTACCTTTCGACATGGACCGGCCCTCGCCCCGCTTCCTGAAGCGCACGAACCTGGACCCTTCCTCCAGGACCCTGTCCACCCGCCTGGGGCCATCTCCCAGGGTCAGCTCGCGGTGGACCTCCGCCGGAACGCTCGTCCCCGTTCCGGAAACCCTCACCTCGAGGTTGAACGCCTCCCCTTCAAGGCGTTCCTGCTTCCTCAGGGGGCGTGAACCTCTCGGGAGAGCTACGGACACGATCATGCTGCGCCCCCAGAGGCTCTCGCTGGCCGCCTCCAGGGTGAAAGCGCATAGGTCTATCACAGCATTAGAGGGGACGGAGCTATGGGGGTCGGGCCCGAAGATGCGGACCATGATCAGCTCTTTGCATCGTTGCCGAAGAGCAGCTCCACCTCTCGCTCCAAGGCCGACCCTGCTGCCCCCGTCCCGAAGTTCGCGCGGAAATCGGACACGCTGTTCACCCTCACCGGCACCTCCACCGGACCCATGGTAGCCCTGCCCATGAACAGTGCCCGGGAGGTTGGAGAGGGAGAGATGGTGGGGGCTGCGGTCGCAATCTCCTGAACGTAAACGCCTGGAATCTGGCATCTCAGCATGCCCCATCCCTCACTTCTCTTTCAAGAGGCACTGCCCCCGACAGTTACTGGGGCCCTCCCCCAGCTGGGTTAAGGCCTTCAGTCCATAAAAAAAGGGCTCTTGTACACAGCGGAACCGGCGCTCGCAATCGGCCCGTTGTGAAGTGAAGGGGCGTTGATAACAATGGACATTTTTATGTTGTGATAAAGGTGTATCCCTCACCAGAGGGGGTTAGTGATGA
>MVRB01000014.1 GCA_002067635.1 Methanomassiliicoccales archaeon PtaU1.Bin030
AGCCGTTGCCAACGGCCTCAGGATGGGAAGGAAGGGCGATGCGGAGAGAATATTCGATTGATGGACCGTCCGAGAGACCCTTTCCATAGGGCTAACCGTTCTTCTAAGGTCACCGCACGATGGCGGCCGGCACCTTAGCATATCTCTGACCTTCCTAGATATGCTTTCCCACCAGGTTCGCCCCCGGCCCCACGGGCACCGGTGAGCAGCATCTGCGACCGGTTCTCTGAGGCATAGCGGAGGATATGCTCCGATGGCCGCCCCTTTCTCAGTACGGCCCTGCATTGCATCTCCAGGCCAAGGGCTCTCTTCACGGCAAATTTGAGGGCCGCTTGGGCATTTGTCTCCTCTCCCTGTTCTTAGCCTCTGCCATCAGGGAGGGGACCTCGTTCAGCTACCTGGACGGTACGAAGAAAAACGATAATTACCGCTGCCGCCAATCTTCATTCATGAAGGCCTCGCTGCAGTTGGGCCGGGTGCTAGGCATCCCTATAAGGATACACGTCTCCTTCCTCCTGGTCCTGCCCCTTTTCACCCTATACTTCGCCTTCGTGAGCGCCAACGTTCTGGGCTTCACCCTTAGCTACAACGACCTCCCCATCAGCGATTGGCAAAAGCTCCTGCTGGGCCTGTTTGCGGCAGTCCTCTTCTTCATCGCGGTCCTGCTGCATGAGCTGTCACACTCGTATGTGGCGATACGCAAGGGCTACAGGGTCTCCGGGATAACCCTCTTCATATTTGGAGGGGTCTCAGAGATCGAGAGCCAGCCCTCGGAGGCGCCCGGAGAGGCGCTGATGGCCTTCGTAGGTCCCGCCACCAGCTTGGTCATAGGCGTGGCCCTCCTCCCAGTGTGGTACCTCACGAGGGGGCCGGGGAGCCTAGGAACGGACATCGTGTCCATCACCGCGGGTATGATGAGCTTCTACAACCTCCTTCTCGGACTCTTCAACCTCATTCCCGCGTTCCCCATGGACGGTGGAAGGGTGCTGAGGGCTTTGCTGGCCAGAAAGATAGGTTTCGGCCGGGCGACCAATGTGGTGGTGCAAGTGGGCAAGGCCATGGCCCTGGCCATGGGCCTCTTCGGGCTCCTGATATTCAACCCGTGGTTGATCCTCATCGCCCTCTTCATCTACATGGGTGCGGGGGAGGAGCAGCGGGAGACCACAATATCCGAGGCGCTGGAAGGGCTGACGGTACGGCAGATCATGACATCCCCAGTATCCACCGTCACCACCGATATGACCGTTCGGCAAATGGTCGATAAGATGATGGCCGAGAAGCACCTTGGCTATCCAGTGATGGAGGATGGCAAGGTGGTGGGCATAATAACGCTGCAAGATATTCAGAAGGTCCCCTCATCGGAGCAAGGCTCTGTTCTGGTCGGACAGCTTATGACGCGCGAGGTCATCTCCCTGCAGCCCGACGCGCCGGTGGTGGAGGCCCTGCAGGCGGTTACGCGGAACAACATCGGCCGGATCGTCATCATGGACCGTGGGCAGATAGCCGGCATCATCAGCCGTTCAGACCTCATGCGCATCCTGGAGCTGCGCCTGGCGGAGAAAGGGCTGGTGCAGAGGTAGAACAGCGCCCAAGCGTAAGATGGTGACATCCTCCTCATGGCTTCTGGATGAGGCCTTACCTGTTTAGGCGGATGAGACGGCCGCATGGGAAGCTCAGCACGGACACTCATCAGAGGCATACGATAGGGGAGATCGAGGATATCATCCGCGTGCCATCAGACGGTTGCTTTCATCAAAGACCTTTAAGGATGCAGCGGGATGCTCTCAGGGCAAGCGCGGCCGCCGTGAGCACCGTGGGCAGACCTGGGGACCTCGGCATCAGGGAGAGGTCAGCGACCCAGATGTTCTCGGGAAGTGATGAAGGATGCATGGAACCGACGTCCTCCTTACCAAGGGGAACGGTGCCGCCAAGATGGCCGCCGTGAAGCAGGCCGTTGACGAACGGGCCCTGCACCCCCGCCCCCTCCATGATCGATCTGACCTCGTCGCTAGCAGCTGCCAGACGCTGCTGGTCCCTCTCGCTCACCGGCTTATGAACCGTCCCATCCGTAAGCACCCGTCCGTTGGCCTCCTCGGCCAGTTTGACCATGGCACCGACCCTGTCGTTCAAGCCTACCCCCCTCCACGGACGGTGGAACATGTGCGAGAGCACGTCCAGATATGGAGAGATGATGTAGCCGTCCCTCTGGGAGTACCAGACCATGGGCGGCTCCTCCAGCTGCCTCGCGTTCTTAGTAACGCCTCCGACGGTCAGGACGAGGTCCGCCCACAGAGTATCGCTGGGCTCGATGCCCGAGACCCTGAGGATCTGAGCGGTGCCTATGCCCCCCGCGGCCAGGACCACCATGTCCCCCTTGATGATCTCTCCCCCCTGCAGCTGCACTCCCGCCGCCCTGCCCCCCTCCAGGATGACCCTGCTCACACCGGTGCCGGACCTGAGCGTGCTTCCCATGCGCATCGCCTCGCCCAAGAACCTCCGCGAGTCCCACTTGGCGCCGGTGGCGCAGCCGAGCTCGCACAGCCCACAGGAGGCGCATCGCTCCATGTCCACAGCCTTCGGCGTGGCCCGGGGACCCAGCCCTCGGCGCTGGGCCACGGCGAACATCTCCCTGGTAAGGGGACGCCACCTATCCATGGGTGCGGTGGCGATCCCCACGCAGCCCTCCAGCTCCTCGTACTCCCTCTTGAGGTCGAGACCGATCTCTCGGAGGCTGTCGTCGGCCCGGACCATGTTCCCGCAGGTGACGAGGGTGCAGCCACCAACGGCGATGGAGCGCACCAGCAGCAGCTTCTCGCTCGATCGCGAGGTCCGGTATGCGGGGATGAACCTGGAGACCTTATCCTCCCCACCAAGCAGGCCCATGCGGCGAACGGGCTCGGCGAGGCCTATTCTCCGGGTGAACGGCATGAAGCGCCCGCCCGCCTCCAGGACCACGACCTCCACCCCCCCTCTTGCCAGCTCAAGGGCGGCAGTGGCCCCGCCTGCTCCCGAGCCCACCACGATCGCCCTCATCATGCCTCCTCGATGCTGATGCTCGCAACGCACTGGGGGGCTCCATCGGTGAGGTGCTCTCGGAACAGCATCTTAGCTCCAGGGTTCAGCCCGCTGACCGCACCCTCGTCCACCGCGCTGAGGACCGTGCATACGTCCTTTGAATAGTGCGGGGACAGCGCGCATCGGGAAACCACCAGCCGGTCGCCCCCGGGACCGGTTGAGACCGTGAACTCTATGCCCAGGATGTTGTACATAACGCCTACCGCCTGCAGCAGCTCCCTCCTGGTCTCGCCGACACCGAGGCGTCTACGGGCATTTCTCCCCATCGCCTCACCGACGGAGAACAGGGCGGTCCTGCCCAGAGGAATGGCATTTTCACGTCCCACGCCCCTGATCAGCGCCTCCACCCTCCTGCGGTGCCCCTGAGCCATGGCCGCCCTCCGGTCCTCCAAACGACGGCTGCGAGGATCCCCTTCGTTCATGAGCCCTCCCGGGACATGCTCTTCCAGAAGCTTGTCGAGGGCGGCAAAGGTCGATGACCTGATCCTCTCTATCTCCCGGACCTTCATGAAACGGGGCATCCAACACGATGCCAGCTGCAGCCTCAGGCTCATCCCTACCCCCTCATCCTTCCCAGGTGCAGGACCTCGCTGGGGAGGGGGGACCCGGAGTAGATGGCATCGATGACGCGGGCGTACCTCTTCATCACCTGCCCCCTGCGCAGCTTCATGTTGGCCGTGAGCTCGCCCCCTTGGACCGAGAGGGTGTTGGGGAGGACCACCCAGGCCTTGACCTGCTCCGGATGTGAAAGCTGGGAGTTGAGCATCTCCACCCTGGCATCGATATCTGGTGAGACAGCATCCTCGGACCACACCATCGCAGCGCAGAAGGGTCGTCCTTCGCCAACGACCATGGCCTCGAACACCCCGGGGATGTCCCGCAGCGCCGTTTCCACCTTCAGGAGATTGACGTACTTGCCGTAGGAGGTCTTTATCAGCTCTTTTTTCCGGCCGTCCAGGACCAAGCTTCCTTCCTCAATTAGGTGGCCTATGTCACCGGTCAGGAGGTACCCCTCCCTGAAGGGCTGCTCCTTTACACCATAGTATCCGCTGGTCACCTGAGGCCCCTTCACCAGGACCTCGCCGTCAGCGGAAATGGTGACCTCCGTCCGGGGGAGGGGCTCCCCCACCGTGCCGATGCGATTTCGACCCGGGTAGTTGATGGTCACCAGCGGGGCCTCGGTGAGGCCGTAGGCGTTGTGCACCTCTATGCCCAGGCGGCGCAGGGACGTGAGTATCTCAGGGCTCATGGGACCGGAGCCGCAGATCAGATAGTCGCAGCGGTCCAGTCCCGCGGCCCTCAGTGCCTTCCGCCTTACGATAGATGGCAGGAACAATCGCTTCAGCCTGCTAGGCCTCTCCAGGAAGCCCTTGGCCAGAGGGTTGGCCATCAGCCCGTCCCACATCTTCTCGTAAAAACGGGGCACCGAGAAGAACACCGTCGGGCGGACCTTTACCAACCCCTCCTGCAACCTCCTGAAATCCCCGAGGAAGTAGATGTTCAGCGTGGTGGGGGCGTAGAACAGGGAGTAGGTGGCGAGGATCCCCTCCACCACATGGTTCATGGGCAGGAATGACAAGTAATAGGCCTCGCTGTTGCGCACCCTCCACGGAGGCAGCGACGCCATGCACTCGGCCATGAACCGCAGGTGATGGTGGCGGAACAGCACTCCCTTGGCCAAGCCCGTGGTGCTGGAGGTGTAGCGGAGGGTTGCTATATCCCCGAAGCCTACCGGTGAGCGGTCGCCGCTCTCCTCGCCTAGCTTTAGGAAGGCCTCCCAGGGTGTGACCCTGTCCGTAAGGTCCTCTGTCAGGGAGCGGCAGAAGGATATCATTCTTGCCGACGTCCTCATTTCCCTCACGTGGCTCATCACGGCCTCCGAGCCGATGAGCACAAGCCTCGACCCGCTGTCCTCTATCAGTTCGTCCAGTTCCGATGGTGGGCTGGTGTAGTAAAGCGGAACGCTCACCGCCCCCACCAAGCCCAGGGCGACGTCCAGTATCAGGTAACGGCTGCTGTTCGTCCCCACGATGGCCACGCGGTCCCCTTTACCGACCCCCAGGGCCCGCAGGGCCCCGGCCGCCCGGAGCATGTCTCTGCGGACATCCTCGGCAGGGCAGGCCACGGCCTCCCCGTCAACGAGATCATGGAGCCGGACCGGCCTCCGCCTGCTTCTGAGCCGGAAGAGCACCTGCTCATGGACCGTCCTATCGCTTCTGTGCAGGAAGCCATTGTACACGGAGAACTCCAGCAGCCGGGGAAGCAGCTCCTTCCAATCCACCGTAATAGGCCCGAGAAGCTCCTCCACGTTGTCCGTCCTGAACTCCCTCCGCTCCCGCAGGTAGGGGGCTACCACCCTGAGGTCATCCGTTGCTCCCCGCTCCATGAGCACCATCGCCTGAGGGAGGTACAGTGGGCGCGGGAGCCTGATGCCCAGCCTCCCCCTGGCCCACGCTCTGGTGAGCTCCACCACCTCACTCACCGTGGGAAGCGTGTCGGCAGCGCCCATAAGATGGAATATGCGCCCCTCCGCCCGGGGGTCCAATGTCAGAC
>MVRB01000015.1 GCA_002067635.1 Methanomassiliicoccales archaeon PtaU1.Bin030
CCCTATCTGAAGTACCTTCTTCCCGCTCCTGGCCAACGCGTAGGACAGGTTTGCGGAGACGGTCGATTTCCCGATCCCGCCTTTGCCATACACCGCAATCTGGATCATCTCATCTCACTCTTCTGCTTCTCATCTGCCCATGACGGCTCTGACCGACGCTGCCAGGTAGCCAGCGTCCAGCTCTTCGAGACGGAAATAGGTTCCTTCGAGGGCCCTGCATAGCCGGAGGGCCCGGTCCAATCGCGGGAGGCTGGTCCCGGTGTCGACCACCACGAAACGGATCCCCGAGCTCGCCATCCTATGGGCCATGGACAGTGCCTCCTGGAACGGGTCCCCCTCGCCCATGGCAACGTTCGCCCTCCCATCGGTTAGGATGACCATAACGGGGCGGTCCCGGACCCCGCAGGAGCGGTCCTTCGTGAGGAGCTCGAACCCCTTTGACAACCCCAGCGCCAACGGCGTCCTTCCACCGGTGGGCATCTGCTCCAGCTTCTTTGCCGCCAGGTGAACGCTCCGGGTTAAAGGCAGCATCAGCTCCGCGTCGTTCTTGCGGAAGGCGATCATTCCCACCTCGTCCCTCTTCTGATACGCATCCTGAAGGAGGGCGAGGATGGCCCCCTTCACCGCTACCATCCGTTGGTGCGCCCCCATGGAGCCGCTGGCATCGACGAGGAACAGGACCCTGGTCCCCCTCTTGCGTTCCCGCACCTTCTCCCGCAGGTCAGCCGGGTCCAGGACGACGGCCAAGCCGTTGCGGTATCTGGAGCGTTGGTAGGGGGCGGCCGCCCGTATGCTGGCATCGAAGGCCAGGTCCCTGACCCGTCCCTGCGGCATTTGGAAACGAGTGTACCGTCCCGACCGGTCGGAGGTGATGACCCGGTCCCTTCGGCCGTGGCCAGATGTCCTTGCCTTCGCCCTCTTGTCCTCGCCGATGTAGTCGATCACCACGAAGGCCCTTCCCACGGAGAACACCTGGTCCTTTGGTGTTGCTTCCCGAGGTGGGGGCGGCAGGGGAGACTCAACATCGCTGGAAGGGGCTTGATCGCCCATATCCTCCCGGTCCTGCTGTGGGGGCCTCTGTTGAGGCGGCTCACCCCCCTTTTCCTGATCACCTCGACCCTCCCCGGTCTGCTCCGGAGCAGGATCGTTCCTGCGATGTTCCAAGCAGAGGGGGACAGCGGCCTGGAGGTCCTCAAGCACTATCTGGTCCCGCCCGTCCAGGGCGGCCAGGGCAGAGGCGGTTCGGGCCAGCGCGATATCGCCCCGGTGACCTTGCACTCCCAGGTCGTGGCACACTTTAGCGATAGCGTCCAAGTGCCCCGGCGGGATGATGATGTAGGCGGCCCGCTCCCTTGCCTTCCTGATCGAGGAGCTAACATCCTCCTCGCTAGCCATGAACTCGTTGAGAAAGGCGGTCGGTTCCTTTTCGTACCTCAAGCCCCGTCGGAGGATCTCCATCCTCTCGTCCACGTTTTCCGAGGCGGCCATGGACACGCATATGTCGAACCTGTCCATGAGGTGGGGGGATAGCTCCCCCTCATCGGGGTCCATGGTCCCCAATAGCAGGAACCGACAATCATGCTCGCAGGAGACCCCCTCCCTCTCGATGACGTTGACCTGGCGTCTCCCAGCGTCCAGGATAAGGTGCACCAATCGTTCGGGAAGCAGGTTAATCCCATCGACGTACAGGATGTTGCCATCCGCCCTCTGCAGTATACCGGGAAGAACCTTCCTCTCTCCGGATCTCAGCGCGGCCTCGAAGTCCAGACCTCCCATGATCTGGTCCTCGGTGGCGTTGAGAGGAAGATTGATCACCCGCTCACCGGGGACCAGACCGTCCAAGGCCCGGGCCAGGGTGGTCTTTGCGGTGCCCGCAGGTCCCCTTATCAGGACGGCATTGATGCTCCTTGATGCCAGCCCGCAGAGGACCGCCTTCTTCACCTGTTCCTGCCCCACTACGGCGGTAAAGGGATATGTCACCCTCATGCCGACTGGAACCGCTCCTGAAGCCACTCACCCAACTCCTTCGTGTCCAACTTCGAGTCCTGGAAGGGGTTCCTGCGCATACGATGCGGTAGTACCAAATGGGAAACCCGGACGACGTCCTCCCGTCCGACCTTCTCCCTCCCCCTCAGGGCAGCGGAGGCCAATGCGGCCTTTACAAGGGTCAGGTCTGCACGATGGCCGTCCACTCCAAGGTGCAGTGATATCTCCACTGCTGTTCTCAAGACCTCATCGTTGAAGTCTAGTTCCCCCATCCTGCTCTGGGCCAGGAGGATCTCGTTGCGGAGCTTTTCCTGCTCTCCCCTGTACTCCTCACAGAATTCCTGGGGGTCCCTCTCGAAAGCGATCCTTCTCCTTATCACTTCCATTCTCTGCCGGGTATCCTGTTCAGCCTTGACATCGACGAGAAGGCCGAAACGGTCGAGCAGCTGCGGCCTGAGGTCCCCCTCCTCGGGGTTCATGGTTCCCACGAGGGTGAACCGTGCCGGATGTGCAAAGGAAACGCCCTCCCTCTCCACGAAGTTGGTGCCCATCGCCGCTGCGTCCAATAGTAGGTCTACCAGATGGTCGTCCAGCAAGTTCACCTCGTCCACATAGAGGATGTTCCCATTGGCCTTGGCGAGGACCCCAGGCTCGAACTTTTTCTTCCCGGTCCTCAGCGCGTGCTCCATGTCAAGGGTCCCGGCGACACGGTCCTCCGTGGAACTCAGCGGTAGCTCGATGACCCTCATGGCCACCAACGCCTCCTCCAGTTCCTCACCCGTGTCCTTCCTTTCGATGCACATGGGGCAGGCATGATCCCAATCCCCCCACGTGCAACCGCAGGGGCAGTTGGCCACCACACTGCGCTTGGGGAGGAGATCGGCCAAGGCCCGTACGGCCGTCGATTTGGCCGTACCCTTCTCCCCCCTGATCAAGACCCCTCCGATGAGGGGGTTTATTACATTGAGCAGAAGGGCCTCCTTCATCTCCTCCTGCCCCACTATCGCTGTGAATGGATAAACCGGTCTTTCTTTGGTCATAGTGATCAACATCCGTATTTGGCCATCTGGGCCAGTCCTGCTGTGAGGTTGGAAATGATGTCCCCTCCCTCGTCGACCATGAGCTCGAAAGCATCTCCCTGGGGGCGATCGAGCAGGATCTCCAGTCCTTTAATGACCCGACCTCCGTACTGGCGGCCGATATCCACGGGTATGAGGCCCCACTCGATCTCATCATTGACGTGCAGGATGGACCCGACCGCTGCGACCACGTCAGGCCGCTTCGACAGGTTCCTCAGGGATTGGTAGAACTCCTGTTCACCACAGCTGCCTGGGTATGCCTGCGAGGCCTTCCAGATGTCCTTTTCCGTTACCCTGAACCTCTTCAGGCGGGCCATAACATCCCGCTGGGAGATGGGGTTGAGGCCTGCATGCTTGTCCAATGCCTGCAAGGTAGCCTCTATCACCGTCTTGCCGATCAGCTCACCGAGCTTGGAGTGCTTCCCCGCGTCGGTCAGACGGTTGCTGCTGTTGTCGTTGGATATGATGGCGATCTGGTCAGTTCCCGAGCCGGTCGCGATGCCTGTCGAATAGCGGCTGGGGGCTATCAGCTGCTGTAGCGCGCAGGTCTTGGCCTCGGTGGCAGTCATTATCGCCCTGGCCATGGTATGCCTGGGCATGTCCCCGTTTACCAGTAGCATCGTGACGATGGTGCCTCCTATAGGTTCGACGCCCCTGACCTCGTTGTAGGAGGCGGGGTCACCGGCCCTACCTCCGTTCCCCTCCACGCCCGCGGTGACGATCGCCGTCACCTCCGTTGCCTTATACCGATGGGTCACCACCGCAGCGTTGTCCATGCACACTGCTGTGGACAGGCCGCAGGCGTGGTCCGGCTCCAGCCCCACCCTCTCCGCGATGCACCTGAGGTACGCAGTGTAGTTCTCCACCTTCATCAGGTCATGGATCCCATCGTGGGATTGGCTGTTGAACACGGCCTGGAGATTCTCCTGGTACCCCCCGTTCATCCAGGAGGTCGCTAGGGTGGTCCTCCCGGGCGGAAGGAGGAGGATCAGGGCCCTGTCCTGCCTATACAGGCTTTCCCCGTCGGTGAACCTCTGCACCAGCCTCCTCGTCCTATCCACAGGCTCCTGCATCACCATCTGCTGCCATGTGGTTACTGTCATGCGAGCATACCCCGCTGTCCAGTCTTTACTATCTCTGCATCTGTCGGGGGCTCCGAGGGCTTCATTGGCAGTACGAAGATGGTATCTCCCTTAGTGACCAATGAGACGTCAACCCCATACACTTCCTGCATGGCCTTCTCGTTGACCACGTCGTGAGGGGAGCCATAGTCCACGATCTCCCCCTTGCTCAGGAGGATGACCTTATCGCAATACTTTGTGAGCAGATTTATGTCGTGCGATGCGGTGATAACAGTGATCCCCTTACGGGACAAGCTTCTCAACGACTCCATCACTTGAAGCTGGTACTTCAGGTCCAGGTGAGCGCTCGGTTCATCAACCAGCATGATCTTGGGCCTCTGGACCACCCCCTTGGCCAGGAGGACCCGTGCCTTTTCTCCGGTGCTCAGTTCGTTAAGCCGGCGACCGGAGAAGTCGCTGACCTTGAACTCTTCCAAAGCCTCGTCCACGATCTTCTCGTCCTCATCACCCTCCCACCACCAGTTGGTCACATATGGGGTCCGGCCCAGGGCCACGAAGTCCCTTACCTTAAGGGAAAAATCGTCTGGTATGGAGGCCGGTATCGTGGTGCATAGCTTGGCGATATCCATCATGTTGAGCGTTTTCAGCTCGTGGTCGGCCAGGAAGATCAACCCCTCCTGGATTGTCAATAGTCGGTTGATGCACCTCATCAGGGTGGTCTTACCAGACCCGTTCGGCCCCATGAGGCCAATGAACTCTCCCTTACCAGCCTCAAGCTCTATTCCCTTTAGAGCCTTCTTGCTATTATAGCCAAAGGATATCTTCTCCACCTTCACCATTGTCTCTTCACATTGCATACCGCTTTCCCTCCCTTAACATCAGAAATGCGAAGAACGGGACCCCGATGACCGATATGACGGCCCCTATAGGCAGTTCCGTTGGGCTCATGAGCGTCTTACAGGCGATGTCAGCGACCAGCAGGACATTGGCCCCAATCATCATGGAGGCAGGAAGCAACAACCGGTGATCCCCACCCACTATGATCCTGGCGACATGCGGGACAATGAGGCCTACGAAGCCGATTACCCCGCAGAAGGCCACGCACAACGCCGTCAGCACGGATACCAGGACGACCATGATCTTCTTGAACCTCCGGGTATTCAGTCCCAGCTGCTGGGCCTGTTCATCGCCCAGGAGTATCGTGTTCAGGTCACGGGCGTACATCAGGACCATGAACAGACAGATTGCCACAGGCACGGTGATGATTACGGCGTCCTCCCAGGTGATGTATGCAAAGGAGCCGAACATCCAGAACAGGATGCCATGGACCTGCTCAGCATTGAACGTCATCAACAGCGTATTGCCCGCACCCAGGCCTATTCCTATTATGACTCCAGATAGGACGTAGCTCATCGCCCTACCCCCCGCTCCCTCGGCCAGGATCATGGTGAGGAAGAAGGCACCTACAGCACCTATGATAGCGGATAGGGGGACGGTCAGCACTGACAGGCCCCCGATATAAACACCGCCGAGAACGGCAAGGGTGACCGCAAAGCCAGCCCCCGAGGAGACCCCTGTTATATAGGGGTCGACCAGAGGGTTCCGGATCAGGGCCTGCATGATGGCGCCAGCTGCAGAAAGGCCTGCCCCCACTATGATGACAGCCACCGCTCTTGGCATCCTGAGATGATAGATCACCATCTCGTTCATCCCCTCGGGATCACCGAACTTGGTGATGAGCGAGATGGTGGAATCCAGTGCGTCCAAGAAGGTTATCTTGATCGTACCAAAGGTCAAGGACAGGATGACCAGCGTGGTCAAACTTACCAAGCCCAGGCCGATGATGGTCATCAGCTTGAGCTTGGCGTGTTTGACCCCGTGGGCCTTTCCCTGCCGACTCTTGGCAGCATGCCGCTTCCTTCCCCATCGATCTATGACTTCCTCTGAGGACATGGATTCTCCACTTCAGCAGTACTAAACGAGGTACTGCTGGTATCCTCCGTCGATGACCCTAGGCAGGTCGGTAGCATACATCTCCGGATGGCACATCATCGAGAACAGTGCCGTACCTTCCACAATACGTAGCGATGCGTTCTCGCAAACAGCCCGTGCAGAATTAGACAGGAAGTAGACGTTACCGTTCTTCACGGCCTCTATCTGGCTCCACAGCGGGTCGGCTTGCATGGACGCATACGTGGCGTTGTAGTCGGTGGTGCTCCCTGAGCCCATTTCCGCGTCGATGATGATGATGTCCGGGTTGGCATCCACAATCGCCTCCAAGGAAACGGCTAGCCAACCAGACTGGTTCCCGAAGGCGTTGGTGGCCCCAGCTAGCTCGATCTCTGAATGCACGAACGTAGTGTTCCCGACAGCGTAATACTGGCTAGATCCCAGGAACAGGAACGCCACGGTCACGTCGCTGGAGGCACCCCTGATCTTGTCAACGGTGGTCTGGATGGAGGCTCCCATCTCCGATATGACCTTCTTCGCGGAGGCGCTCTTGCCGAGGGCGTCGCCGAGCAGCTGGATGTTATTGTAGATGTTGCCCAACGTGAGCTCGTCCCCAGTGACAATGTATTTGATCCCAAAGGCCGAGAGCTGGTCCGAGATCCCGGAATACATATAGGAGGCATGATCAAGGATGACCAGATCAGGGTTGAGCCCGGCTATGGTCTCCGCGTTCTGACGCCAAGTGCCTCCCACGCTCTGGATGGAACCATCGGCCAGACCATCAACGACATCCTGGGGGAAGTTACCGGTGGTCGTCAGACCGTACACGGTGCTCGGAACGTCATAGTTTCCATCGCTGTTCACTCCCACGATCTTATCCCCAAGGCCAAGCGCATAGACCATCGCGGTCGTGGTATCGCTTGTGGATACAATGCGGGATGGTTGGGAGTCCAGCTTAACGGTCCTCCCTATACCGTCCACGACGGATGCAGGGATGTTGTTATCCTCAGCCTCGTACGAGGTGTCCAGGTAAATTGCGTACTCGTCCCCCAGATTCTTTGGGAGGGTGACGTTCATGATATCTGGATACATCATGCAGGCGAGCAGCTCTATGGCATCGACCACCCGCGGCCCCGCCCGGTTAAGGAGATTTGCTGCTTGATCTTCGAGTATGAAAACGTTGTCTGTCTTGACCGCCGAGATCTGTGACCACATAGAGTCATTTCGGAGGTAGCTGATCAGATCGTCCGAGTAGTCCATCCCCATCTTGCCTGGCAGGACCAAAACATCGGGGTTCGCCTCAATGACAGCCTCCATGGATACCACAGGGAATCCGGTCTGATCAGCGAAGGGGTTCGTTCCCTTGCTGATGTTGAACATGTCCTGGACATAAGTATTCCCCGCTGCCACATAGATGGGGTCGAGCCAGATGGCATCAACGATGGACCTTTGGGTCGTTACAGATGAGAGCTTGCTCTCTATGTTGCTGATGCGTGACTTCATCTCATTGATAAGAGCAGTAGAGTTGTCGCTCGCTCCTGAGATCTTACCAACCATATCGATGTTCTTGTAGACCTCACCTATGCTGGAGCCCTTGTAGATGGCCACGACAGTCACGTTCATGACGGTCAAGCTATCAATCAATGTTTGATGAGCTGAGACCGAACCATCGACAAGAACAAGATCCGGTGTCAGGTTGAGAATCGCCTCCACATTTGGGGTAGAGTATCCTCCAATGTTACTGAGGGTGCCATTTTCCTTTCGGGAGTTCACCTCATCAGGATAATTGCAATATGTGGTCACGCCAACGAGCTTGTCTCCAATCCCGACAGCATAGACGGTCTCAGTTATTGACGGGGCACAGCTGACGATCCTATCCGGCATCTCGTCCAAAGTGACATTCCTTCCCAAGGCATCCTGGATCGTGGCTGAAAAATCAGCCTTTCCCTGTGG
>MVRB01000016.1 GCA_002067635.1 Methanomassiliicoccales archaeon PtaU1.Bin030
GGGTGGTTACCCTCCCTGCGGGCCTTGACGGCGAAGGACTGCCCCTCCTTGAGCACCTCCCGGCTGTATTCGGCGGCCAGGCGCTGCATCTCCTCCATGGCGCTGTCTCCCAGCAGGGCCGGTGATACCGAGGCCACGCCGAACACCCGTCGAACTATGGGGATGGCCTCCGCGATCCTGTCGGTGGTCACGTAAATCCGACCCTGCTCCGAGGTCACCAACGCCTCCAGGCCGTTGGACGCCAGCGCGGTGAGCATGTTGTCTATGAGGATGCTCTCGAAGTACCGGCGCACGCCGGTGCTCTTCAGCCCTACCTCGGCGTACCGCACCAGGATTATGTCCACGGGCGCGTGATGCAGGCCCCGGTTAAAGAAGTTTCGCGGGGCCATAGAATATAAGAGGCCTACGACCTTCGCTGGTTCATGGACACGGTGATGGCCCTGGGCATCCTGGCGGCTTCGCTGATGGCGGGCCTCGTGGGGTCCCTCTTCGGGCTGGGCGGAGGCATCATCATCATTCCCGCCCTGACCCTGGTCTTCGGCCTTCCCATCAAGGAGGTTATCGGGGCAAGCCTAATAGGGGTCATAGCTGCGTCGACAGGGGCCGCGACCCGGTACGTCAGCGAGGGCATGGTCAACGTGCGCCTGGGCATGATGATGGAGCCGGCCACCACCCTGGGGTCCATAGTCGGGGCGCTACTCGCAGTGTACCTGGACCAGCACATACTGGCGGCGGCCTTCGCGGCCATCCTGGTGTACGCTTCCATCTACATGTACAGAAGCCCCCAGGCACATGTGGATGGGCCTGAGCGCTGCCTGGAGAGCCTCTCCTGTACTTACCAGGACCCGCTGACAGGGGAGTGCGTGAGCTACAGGGTCAGGAACCTGGGCAGAGGGCTGCTGGCCAGCTTCGGGGCCGGCAGCATGTCGGGGATGCTGGGAGTGGGCGGAGGCATCGTCAAGGTGCCGGTCATGAACGTCTGGATGGGGGTGCCCATGCGGGCAGCGGCCGCCACCAGCAACTTCATGATCGGCGTGACCGCTCTGGCGGGTGCGGCGGTCCTCTACGCCAACGGCCTCATCTCGCCCGTCCTGGCGGCCGTGGTGGCGGTGGGGGTGTTCGCCGGAGCGTCCCTGGGACCGCGCATCTCCCGGCGCACCGCGGGCACGTCCCTGCGTAGGGCCTTCGCGGTGGTTATGCTATCGATCGCGTTCCTGATGGTGCTGCAGGCAGCGGGCCTGCCGGTGGGGGTATGAGACCTGGCCACGCATGAACGTTCTAGACTGGACCGGTACATCGGGGCGGTTCTGAAGTACGGGATGATCATCAGCCTGGCGGTCCTGCTGCTCGGACTCACCATGTACGTCCTCGGCCCGTCCGGCCAGGAGGAGGTTGATCTCTCGCTGGGGGAGATCGCCGACGGCGTGCTGGAGGGCGACCCCATCGCCATCATCGATCTCGGTTTAGTGCTGTTGATAGCCACCCCTCTGAGCCGGGTGGTCACCGCCGCCGCCGTATTCCTGGTCCAGCGTGAGGGCCGTTACGCCCTCCTCTCCCTGCTCGTCCTGGGAATGGTCTTCCTGGCAGTCCTTACGGGATGATTGGTTACTCCTTTTGATGTGTGGAAGGAAACCTTCTTGAAGGGCCCGAGAATGTCGGACCGGGATGCACAGGGATGACGGCAGAGAAGGGTAGGGGCGATAAGTGGTACTACTCGTTCCTCCCCTACAACATAGCCAGCGGCGGTACCAACACGCTCATACCGCTATTCGTGACGGAGGCACTGGCGGGCTCGGTCGCGCAGGTGGGCCTCATCAGCGCCGCCACCTCCATGGCATCGGTCCCGTCGCACATACTTTGGGGGGACCTCTCCGACACCGCCAAGAAGAGGAGGGTCTTCGTCCTCATCGGCTTCGGCGGTCTGGCACTCTCGCTTCTGCTGATGGGGCTGTCGACCAACTTCTACCAGTACATGATAGCTAACGTCCTCATGGGGGTGCTGGTCACCGCCGCCGCCCCGGTGGGGACGGTGCTCATTTTGGAGTCCTTTAAGAAAGAGGATTGGGCCAAGCAGCTTGCCAGCTTCAGTAAGGTGGGCGGCATTGGCTGGGTCCTGGGCCTGGTGCTAGGCACCGTTTGGCTGGGGACGTTCATCGACGGGGACCAGGCCTCGGCCATGAGGGCCCTCTTCCTCCTGGCCGCCGGCTTGGCGCTGGTGTCCATGTACCTGGCCTACAGGTGGGTACCGGAGCCCTCGGAGACCATCGATCGCTCTAAGATCAACGGATGGGTGCACCACGTCCCCTTGTTCCACTTCGAGCGCATGCGCTTCCTTCCCCAGCGCGTAATGCACACCCTCAAGCTGAGCTCCGAGCACCTGCGGCCGGAGAACTTCCCCAAGAACCTGAGGAAGTACTACGTGTACGTGCTGCTAACCTTCATGGGGTTCCTCACCTTCTACGTTGGACTGCCCACATACCTCAAGCACTACGTGGGAATGAGCAGCACAGAGGTCTTCATCGTATACCTCGCCTCCTCCACGGCGTCCGCCCTCACCTACACGAGGGTGGGCCAGTGGGCCACCAGGTTCGGGGGCAAGAAGGTTCAGTCCTGGGGAGTGATGGCGCGGACTTTGCTGTTCCCGTCCTTCTTCCTCGTGACCCTGATAGACCTGCCCATGGTCGGCTACGTGGTCGTCTTCTGCGCCCTGCACGCCATGGTCGGTTTCGCCTGGGCGCTGATCTCCGTTTCCAACAACTACATCGTCTCCAACTGCTGCAAGCCCAGCTGCCGTGCGGAGTCCAGCGGCATGTACAGCGCCATGCAGGGATCGGCCACGGTGGTGGGGGCGCTTATGGGAGGTTACATCGCCCAATACCTAGGCTACATGGTGGTGTTCCTGGCCGCGTCATGTATCCTGGTGGTGAGCCTGGCGGTGCTCAGCCGCATCGATGCCGACAACGGGTACTCGGACGAGCATGCTCCCAAGGCGCCTGAGCAGGAGCATGGAACCAC
>MVRB01000017.1 GCA_002067635.1 Methanomassiliicoccales archaeon PtaU1.Bin030
TCCCGGAACTCCTCCGGTACCTTCTCCCCCTTCCAATCGCGTCCATATGCATGGCAGCCCCATGTTGCATAGGTCTCGGCGAGGTCCTCGGTAGTGGACCATTTCGATGATTCGATCAGAACGTCTACGCCTGCTCCATGGCCTCCGGGCGGGTCACCGAATATACGGACCATCGCCCTCGCCCTGGCCTCCTTCGGTGCAAGTCCCTTTAGGAGGGACTTCTGTATGTCCTCCCTGAGATGCTTTACTAGGTAGTTCTGCTCCTCCGACTCGTCCAGGGATGCTATCGTCTCCACCCCTTCATCTATCATCTCTATGAGGTTGGGGAAGGTGTCTCGGAAGAGGCCGCTGATCCTAAGCGTGACGTCGATCCTCGGGCGGCCGAGCTCGGAGAGGGGGATTACATCAAGACCGACGACCCGACTACCGGTGGCGCCCCACCTCGGGCGGAGGCCCATAAGCCAGAGGATGTATGCGATGTCATCCCCGCCGGTCTTCATGGTGTCGGTGGCCCAGATGACGATCCCCACGTTCTTCGGATAGCACCCCATGTCCTTGACGTGGCGGTCTATCATCAGATCGGCCATCTTCCGGCCGACCTCCCAGCATGCCTGGCTGGGGATGGAGTTTGGATCAATGGAGTAGAAGTTACGCCCTGAAGGAAGGAGGTGGGCATTTCCGCGTGTGGGACAGCCTGAGGGGCCCGGGGGAACATATCCAGCATCCAGACCGAGCATGAGGTTGTCGATCTCATCGGTCGTGGACATGACATTCGGGAACACCTGATCACAGATGAAACCGACAACCTCGTTCAAATGGTCGTTGGAATCGGGGAAACGTTCCGATATAATGCCGTAACAGCTTTTCTTGTTAAAATTGCACACCCGCATCTCCTTTAAAAGTGAGCGGCAATCCAAATCCACCTCGTCCAGCAGGGCCCCTTTTAAGGTGCCGGACTGGGCATGGGGCTCAGATGGGTGGTCCTGAAGATCTCGGAGGTCCAACCCTTTGGCCTTAGCGACGGCCGTTCTAAAGGAGGGTACGGTTCCGTTCTGTAGGCGGGTGAGGCTGTATATCATCTCCTCCAGCCTTTCTTCCTCAGGAGGCTTGCCCAGGATGTGCAATCCATCCTTGATAAGGGCGTCCTTCAGCTCCACAACGTAATCGTATATCGCATCGATCTTGGTCGCTGTTGCCTCCGCTGAGGCATCGGCGGAGAGCCCGACCTCTTCCAGCATGGACATGCTCTTGACTAAAGTGTGAATCCTTTCCGCTAGCATGGCCACTTTCTCGGCCTGTCCCCCGTTGAGCGCGTGAAGATAGGCCTGGAGGATGCTTTCCAGTTCCATCAGGTCATCGTAGCTGTCCGCCCGGGTCATGGCCGGGATGAGATGGTCCAGGATGACCGCGGCGCTCCTTCGCTTGGCCTGGATGCCCTCACCTGGGTTCTCCATAATATAGGGATTGAGGTTGGGTATACTGCCTAGCACCACGTCGGGATAGCACTTCTCCGACAGCCCCACCCCTTTTCCGGGGAGCCACTCCAGAGTGCCATGGCAGCCCATATGGATGATGGCCTGGGTCCCGAAAACATCCTTCAACCACCTATAGTAAGCAAGATACTGGTGGGGCATCACTATCTCGGTACTGTGATAGAGCGTTTCCGCCTGCTCATGGAACCCCCGGTTTGGCTGGAACCCAATGAAAACATTCCCATTCCTCACTCCCGGGATTATCAGGCGGCCTTCCACATTGTAAAGTTCGCCCGGAGGGTTTCCCCAATCCCGGCAAATGGCCTGCTGCGCGGCCTGGGGGATGGCGTCGAACCAAGCTTGATACTGGCTGCCCTCGACGAATCCTCCAGCCCGTTCCTTCATATCCTGGGGAGATAGCCATTCGATGTCGTTGGTCACACCGCTCATGATCTCATCCAGTAGTTCCTTTCCATTCTCGGGCACCCTCTCAAGAGAGTAGCCCCACTTCTTCATCGCCCTAAGGACTGCCACCACGCTCTCGAAGGTATCCAGGCCAGCAGCGCCACCTACCCGGTCGTTCTTCGGAGGATACATGTAAAGGAGGATGGCCACCTTCCTTTGTGATGGTGGGGTTCGTCGCAGGTCCGCCCAGGCTTTGGCCATGGTGGCGACACGGTTTATGCGGTCCGGTATGGGAACGAAATGCTGCCCCCCATCGGCATCGATGGTCGCACATCCGATGGGCACCGTTATGATCTGACCATCGTACTCCGGCCAAACAACGTTGGTGGATATCTCTATCGCTCCAAGTCCGAAGGTGCTCTCCTCCCAATCCGCCCTTGACCTCCAGAGGGTCATAGCCTGGAGTACCGGGACGTTGAGGTCCTTGAAGAAGTTGTGAATGGTCCTCTTAACGCTGCCATCGCTGGGATTGGAGAGTGAAACCTGGGAAAAGCCCATGTTGAGTATCACAGCGTCGACCCTTGGAAGGTCCCCTTCCATGAAATATTCCTCAACCACCTTCCTGATGCCTATGGAACCTGACACCGTGCTGGGCGAAGCGATGAAAAAGACAGGGAGGGCATTGGCCCCTATCCTTTCAAGCTCGCGAACCAGAGCATCTACGGGCTCGACGTTTTTAGATGACCAGTAACCCTGGAAAAACAAAATGCCGATCGTTGGGCGGCTGGGATCAAGGGTCCCTAGATAATCTTTAAGCTCAATGTCTCTCGGTTGATCGGGGTGATATACGCCTTCCGTGCGTTGCCGTCGAGGCTCAGGAACCTTAACATCCAATCCCCCGATGCGCCTAAGGGCCCATAGGATCAGTGCCCTATTGTTCTCATCGCCTCCTAGTTCGACGTACCTACGAAGCAGGTCATACTCCTCGTCAGACCCCTTGAACAAAGGACGTACCTCCCGCGCGACCTCCTCCATGTGACTGTCCACAAAAAGGAGACCTTTCGTAAGCTTTACCGCTTCCTCGAAACGGTCCCATTTTTTAAAGTGAGAGGTGTCGCTGTGGAGTCGGACAATAATCAGATCGGCTTCCTTCACCTGCTTTATTAACTCCAAAAATTTTTTTTCGTTGACATCCAGATCCTCGGAGTCCGCTGTTTGAACCTCAAGTTTAAACCCTTGCTCCTCCAAACCCTTGGCAACTGGCATTATTACCGCACTATCTCTGGCCCCTGCGGCGATGTTGACTATTTTCACCTATCTCACCCGTATTGAAAATCGATTATTCCGAACCTTCTACCGCTGACAGCACTGGCCGTCCAGTAGAATATTAGGATTATTAATCCTACTAGATATTTTAGTAGGTTATATCATCCAATCATATAATCCTATTTATTATTCATTAAAAAAATAAAAATTCGAACACCATTAGATATATAGGCTTAGGATGGACCATCGGACAGAAAGAGGTCAAGCATGGGAAAGAGAGTGATAGTTGCCGAGGACCTTGTTAAAAGATATCCTAGGGCGAACGGCAAACAAGACAATAAGGGTCCCTCCGACCCTGCCGTGGATGGAGTCAGCTTTGAGATCAGGAAAGGTCA
>MVRB01000018.1 GCA_002067635.1 Methanomassiliicoccales archaeon PtaU1.Bin030
AAGGAGCGCTTCCGGGCCCTGATGGAGGAGGCGCTGACCAACGGGAACGATGTGACCCTGGCTCAGGCCTTGAGCTCCAAGGAGATGTGGGCCGAGTACGAGCCTTCTCCCCTGGGGGGCATAAGGAAGACCGAGCCGGAGAGGGCGGCCAAGACCCTGGCAAGAATGGAGTTCAACACCTGGTACGTGCGTGGCCTGTGCCGCCGCCTCATGGAGGAGGGCGAGACCATGGTACAGATATACCGGGCGGAGGCGGCAGACGCTCCAGGCGATACCTGCGATGCCTACGAGAACATGTTCCTGGAGATCCGCTTCCTTTACAATGGGCACAGGATCAAGTACTGGCCTGTGCGGAACGATAGGGCCTTCTCCGTCCCCTGCGGCCCCCAGTGCCGACACTCGGTGCGCCGCATATCCTCGAGCGCCAAGGCCATGATCGAGCTGGAGGAGAGACAGTTCGGGGCGGCGTTCAGACGGCCTGGCCCCTGACGAAGGGTTATTATATTGACCTTATTAATCGGACCCCCGTGAACCGTTTCATCCAGTTGTTCCGAGTGGGCAACTGCATTATGGGAGTGGTGGGCCTCCTTCTGGCCATGTTGGTGGCGGCAGGGATGAACATACTGGACGACCCCATGGCCATCCTCATCTCCTCCGGCGTGGTGTTCCTGTTCATCATCGGCGGTAACTCGCTCAATGACTACCTGGACCGGGAGGTGGACAAGCTCGCTCATCCGGAGCGGCCTCTGCCCTCAGGAAGGATGAAGTCTGAGACCGCACGTAACATCTCCATCGCCGCGTTCATTCTCTGCTTGGCCCTTTCCGTGCTGCTGTGGGACGTGGCCTCTTTCCTGATAGTTGTGTCGGCAGTGGCCATCATGCTGGCTTATGAGCTAAGGACCAAGAAGATGGGGCTCGCCGGCAACCTCTCCATAGCCTGGCTCACTGGCGCGCTGTTCCTCCTGGGAGGAGCGGTGATGGGGAGGATGGAAGCTACGGTGGCCTTCGCCTTCATGGCATTCCTGGCAACCCTGGGAAGGGAGATCGTCAAGGACGTCCAGGATATGAACTCGGACTTCGACCGCAAGACCTTGCCCCAGACCATAGGCGCGAGGAAGGCGGGAGCCGTGGCCAGCGTGGCGTTCCTGGTGGCGGTGCTGCTGTCCTTCGAACCATTCATCACCGGCCGTTTCGGCCTGGCGTATCTGGTCGCGGTGCTGTTCGCGGATGCAATTTTTATATACTGCTCCATAGTTCATTTCCGAAATCCCAAGCAGGGGCAGCGTTGGGCCAAGTACGGTATGTTGGTGGCACTGGTGGCGTTCTTGCTAGGAGGTTTGTTGTTATGACCGTAGATGAGTTGCTTAGAAACAAGCTCAGAAAGGGCACTCTGCACATGACCTTGATCGATCCTGCCAAGCAGGAGCCGTCCCAGGCCGGGAGCATCGTCGAAGAGGCGTGCCGCCTGGGCACCGATGCCATTATGGTCGGAGGATCGACCGATGTCACCCAGCAGAACCTCGACGAGACCGTGCTGGCAATAAAGGCCAACGTCGATGTTCCGGTCATCTACTTCCCCTCGGGTGCCCACGCCATATCGCCGCATGCCGATGCCATCTACTTCATGAGCATGCTCAACTCCCGAAACCTGAACATGGTCATGGGGGAGCAGGTGCGGGGTGCGCCCATTGTCAAGATGCTGAAGCTGGAGCCTCTGTCGATGGGGTACATCATCGTGGCCCCGGGGATGAAGGTGGGAGAGGTGGGGCAGGCCGACGTGATACCGCGTGATAGCCCCAAGACCGCCGTGGCCTATGCCTTGGCGGCGCAGTTCCTGGGAATGAAGTACGTGTATCTGGAGGCAGGCAGCGGAGCTCCGGAACCGGTCCCCGAGGAGATGATCCGCGCGGTGCGCTCAGCCATCGACGTCCCCCTCCTCGTGGGCGGCGGTATAAGAGATGCGGAGACCGCGGCCCGGGTCAAGGCTGCGGGTGCTAGCATCGTGGTGACAGGCACGGTGGTGGAGGAGGGGCACTCCATGAGCCGCCTCCAGGGGATCATAGAGGCCATCCACTCATAATGTCATCACAGAAGGCCGAGAAGCATCTCGTGGATCCTGGTGTCCTCGGACAGTTCCGGGTGGAAGCTCAGCCCGATGAGGTTGTCCTGCCGCACCATAACGATCTTTCCTGAATGGGCCGCCATTACCTTGCACCTGCCCCAGGTCCTGCTTATCACCGGTGCGCGGATGAACACTCCGGGGAAGGGAGAGTCAAACCCTTTCACATCTATGGGGGCCTCGAAGCTCTCCCTCTGCCGCCCGAAGGCATTGCGATCGACAGCCATGTCCACAAGACCCAGCAGCTCCGTACCGGTCTTGTGCACCTCATCGTCGCCCTCCTTGGCCAGAAGGACGCATCCAGCGCAGGTCCCCATGATGGGCATGCCCTCAACCGCCCTGCGGACTATCTGGTCGTGCAGACCGTGGCGGCTCAAGAGCTTGGATATGGCGGTGCTTTCCCCGCCGGGAATTATGAGGCAGCAAACCTGCTCCAGCTCCTCTAAGCGCCTGACGGTGATAACGCTGCCCTTATGTCCATTGTTCGCGAGAGCCCTCTCCAAGGACCGCACATGCTCAGGGAAGGCTCCCTGGACGGCGACCACGCCTGCCTTCATGAGGAGGCGTCAGCAATGACCGTGGTCAAGAAAGTTTCGCCTCCATGCTCAATGCTGTTCTTGGAGCATTGGTGGATGCCTGCCAAAGACGTTTCATTTAATGGTGGCGAAAAGGATGGAGGGAAGGTTTCAGGGGCGCGGGGAGGATACCACGGCCCCGGAGTGTTGCTGTCACTTGGGAGGATCACTTCCTCGCCATCACCTCAGCCATCACCCTTGACAGCTGGTCCCCAAGATATGGCTTGAGGAGCCTTGCCGAGAATCCTTGAGATTCCAGTTCCTCGGCGGAAGGCAAACCTCCCCTGGGGCCGGTGGCGATGATACGGACATGCGGGATCTGCTCCCGGAGCCGATCGGCCACCTGCTGTCCGGGCGTGCCCTCGACGTTGACATAGTCCATGATCACCATGTCGAAGGGTTCGTGAATGTCCATGGCTTGCTTGCACAGGATGATGGCTTCCTCCTCGTCACGGGCGATCTCCACCTTGTAGCCCAGATATTGCAGGAGGTCCCCCGTGGTCTCCAGCACGCTCTCATCATCATCGAGGATAAGGACCCTGCCCTTCCCTTTGACCAATGAGGTGGGCTCGTCGTTCACACCCATGAGCTTGTTGCGGGCGATGTTGGTGGCGTTCTCGATCTGCTTGAGCATTCCGTACATCCGCCCCTCAGGAATAACATACTCCTTGGCCAAGGACACGCTGCCCAGTATCGCAGTGAGCGGATCGTCCAGAGCGGTCGAGGTGCTGGGCGGTTCGGGGGCCTCCTCGACCACTGCGGGCTGAGGCTTGGGAACGACCGGGCGGGGGGAGAAGGTCAGCACGGTTCCCTTGCCTCCCTCGGGGTCCACGACCGATGACGCCCTGACGTCGAACTCCACGCCCTCCGCGACAGAGGTGCGGAAGTCCGCCCGGCCTAGGTCCAGGTCCGGAAGTACCTCGTTCGCGGGATGGCCTTCCAGTTCCATGGTTCCCAGCAGGTTGCGCAGGGCAGGATTGCTTCTGAGGATCTTCCCATCGGAGGATATGACCGCCACTCCGGTGCGCATACCATCGATGATGGCTTTCAGGCGAGACACCTCCTTAGAGGACGCGACGCGCTCCGCCTCTATATCCGCTGCCCTGGCGCTTAGCTCATCATGTAGACGGGACAGCTCCTCGTTGGCCTTGAGGGCAGCCTGCTGGCGGCTCTCTAGCTCGGCGATACGATCGTTCAGCTCCATGACCTTGGAGGTCAAGGTACCCTTGAGGGACTCTATCGTTGACAGGGCCTCGACCAGGGACAGCTCCTTGGCTCCGAGGTCGGCCCTGACCGCCGACAGCTCCTGTGCGGTCTGCTCCAGAGATGTGCTGGTGGCGAGGTTCTGCTCCTTGAGCTGGGAAAGCTCGCTCTTCGTGGTGTCCAGCTCCTCGGTCGTTAAGCGGTAATTCTCGCTCAGCTGGGCCAGCTCGCTCTTGGTGGTGTCCAGCTCCTCAGTGGTGGCGAGGTTCTGCTCCTTGAGCTGGGAAAGCTCGCTCTTGGTGGTGTCCAGCTCCTCGGTCGTTAAGCGGTATCTCTCATTCAGCTGGGAAAGCTCGCTCTTGGTGGTGTCCAGCTCCTCAGTGGTGGCGAGGTGTTCTTCTTTCAGCTGCTCGAGGTCAGAGCGCGTCGTCTCGAGCTCGCTCCTCAATGATTCCAGCTCCTGGTTCCGTTGCTCCAGGTCCTCAGCGGTCCTGGACCTCTCTTCGGATACATGGGACAGCTCTGCCTTGACGTCATTGAGCGTGGCCAAAGTGGCGGCGAACTCCGCGCCCTTCTCCTCCAGCTCGTTCGCGGATCTCTGGTTCTTCTCCCGAAGCTGGGATACCTCTGCTTTCAAACCTTCGGCCTCATCGTTGAGGGCGGTCAGCTCCCTAATCTTGTTCTCGAGGTCCTCTGATGTGGCACTCTGCCGTTCCGTGAGCTGGGCTAGCTCTTCCTTGACGGAGGACAGTTCTCCAATGGCGCTCTCCAGCTCACTGTTCTTCTTCTCCAGCTCCTCTGTGGTACGCTGCTGAAGCTCCTTGACCTGAGCAAGCTCCGACCTGGCGGCCTCCAGTTCCTCGGTGATCACGGACAGTTCCTGTATCTTCTTATCCCGATCTTGCGCGGTCACCTGTTGCTGTTCCTTCTCCTGCGCCAGGTCCTGGACCGTT
>MVRB01000019.1 GCA_002067635.1 Methanomassiliicoccales archaeon PtaU1.Bin030
CGAGGATGAGGCGGTGGGCATGATCGTCAGGGGCTTCCTGGAGGTGGGCATCAGGAACATCCCTGAGGAGCTGAAGGCGGAGATCGATGCCACTATCGCCCAGAGCGACCTCGCGCCCGGATGAGAGATGACCTAAGTGAAGAAAGGGGTCTAAAGGCCTCAAACTTCCTTTCCTTTTTTCTACTTTGTGACGCTAACTCTACATTTGTAGATGCTCCTCGACCCCTCGATGCGACACCCTACTGTTCTCTCAACAACCTTTCTATATTTTGAGTACGCTTAAGGGACAGATAGGGGGGTGTGCGCGACCATATCTGGCCGTGCTACACTAGAGCAAAGGGTACGGGGAACCCGTAAAAAGTTTAATAAAGTACATTATCTTCCTGAAATTGTAGAACGGAGGCACCTTAAGTATGAGGATCTCAACCGATCAAGAAGAGCTTTGCATCCTGGAAGCCATAAGAACCGCAAACGCTCACCGTGAGGAGCTCGCAGAGGCACTTGTGGACAATTCTGTGCTGATAATCATGGCCGCTACGGCCAGGCGCGACCTTACCGTGCGCGAGGTCTCCAACGTCACCGATATTCCTTTGGCAACATGTTACAAGCTGGTAGAGAAGATGGCTTCCCTGGGATTGCTGGCTGAGACCGGAAAGGTCCGCACATCCACCCGCGGAAAGGCCTCCATGTACAGCTCCTCCATGAAGTCGTTCGCAGTTGACGTGTCCAATGGCTACATCGAGATCAACATAGTATGGAAGAACGGGCAGACCATGAACGTTGTGAGGGAAGTCTGCTCCCCCGTCATAACCGGGGATATGGTCGGCAGCGTCGACGCGCTCGGCCTGGCCACCAAGTGATAGCTCAATTCTGCATCGAGGAATGGCTTTTTTAACATCACGGACCGGGTCTGGCGAGGTGCCGGACCCTCATCTTTTTCTCTTTCGGCCGATCGGAATTCTGGATCCGTTCACTCCATGCCTCTGGTCTCGATTACCTCGTACTCGTTGCCATCGCTGTCGGTGAACCTGGCGATCAGACGGCCGTGGGGGTCGCGCATCGGCTTGAGGGTGAACTCCACACCCTCGTCCACCATGTCCTTGTGGAAGTCGTATATGGACTCCGTGGCGAAGACGACCCCAGTACGGATGCCTGGTTGCTCCCCGTCCCCTTCCCTGACCGCGAACAGAACGACGGTAGCTCCCTCGGTCAGGGCCAGCTCCGCCATCCCTGAACCTGCATCCATGCTGACCAGGGTGAAGCGGAGGACCTCCGTGTAGTCCTCCACCGCCGCTTCCAGGTCGCTCACCGGCACCCACACCTGCTGCACCCTCCTCAGTCTACCTCGCTCGCTCTCGGGGGCCTCTCCTCCCATGGGGTCGCCGATAGGCATGCATTGGAATCAAGAAGCCAGCTATATGATGCTTGCCCGTGGGCCGTATTAAAAATTGAACTCCGTTTTTTATTGGTAACTATCATTATCATCCGGAGACTTCTCCACCTATCATGACCTCAGGATGGTACACCCGGGAAGAGCTTCTAGAGATGGGGTTCCAGAGTGTGGGACGGGACGTCCTAATTAGCAAAAAATGCAGCATCTATGGCGCCAGCAAGATGTCGATAGGGGACAATGTCAGAATAGATGATTTCTGTCTCCTGAGTGGGGATGTGAAGATCGGCTCGTATGTCCATGTGGCGGCCTATGTGGGTCTGAACGGAGGTCGCGGAATAAGACTGGGTGACTTCGTCTCATTGAGCACTAAGGTCTCGATCCTGAGCGCAAGCGATGATTTCGCTTCCGGTAACTTTTTCACAAACCCCACCGTGCCTGAGGATTTCAGGAACGTAAAGGGAGGCCCGGTAATCCTTGAGAAACACTCCATAATAGGTGCGGGGACCATCATCCTACCGGACCTAACTATCGGAGAGGGAGCCGCTGTGGGAGCCGCCAGCCTTGTGGAAAAGAGCCTGGCCCCCTGGAAGCTATACGTCGGAGTGCCTTGCCGTCCGGTGAAGAACCGGGAAAGGGGGGTGCTGGAGCTTGAAGAAAAATTACAAAAGAGGGTCGGTCGGCCATAGAAGGTCTATTTCCTAGCGGACGTGGCCAGATACGAGTACTTAAGAACCACACAGTTGCTTCACAACGCGTTAATATGGTACCCAAGCGCGAGTTACCTGTGTACAGACCCTCACTGAGCGGGAGGGAGAGGGAGTATGTGAACGAGTGCCTCACCACCGAATGGATATCCTCAAAGGGTAGGTTCGTTCCAGAGTTCGAGGACCAGTTCGCTTCGCGTATAGGGGTGGGGCATGCTACCTCGGTGTGCAACGGGACTGTGGCCCTTCATCTGGCGCTTGTAGCTCTGGGCATCGGTCCCGGTGACGAGGTCATCGTACCAACCCTAACCTATATAGCTTCTGTCAACGCCATAACATACACCGGGGCAAAGCCAGTGTTCGTGGATTCCCTCCCGGACACCTGGCAGATGGATCCCCAGGACGTGAAGAGGAAGGTTACTCCACATACAAAGGCCGTCATGGCCGTTCACCTATATGGCCATCCGTGCGATATGGATGCACTTGTAAAGATTACCAAGGAGAACGGTTTGTTCTTGGTCGAGGACGCCGCTGAGGCCTTTGGATCCAAGTTCAGGGAGCGCTATGCTGGGAGCTTTGGTGACATATCCTGTTTCTCTTTCTACGGCAACAAGACCATCACCACAGGCGAGGGTGGGATGGTCGTCACCGACGATGATACCCTCTACGAACGGTCCCTGCACTTCAAGGGTCAGGGGCTGGCCAAGCACCGTGAGTACTGGCATGACATAATTGGCTACAACTACCGCATGACCAACATCTGCGCGGCCATCGGCCTCGCCCAGCTGGAACAGGCAGATTCTTTCCTGAAGCGGAAGCGAGAGATCGCCCACATGTACGAGGAGGAGTTGACCCCCCTGGGCCTGGAGACCCATAAGGAATCAGGGGACGTGACCCATTCCTTCTGGATGTGTTCCGTTCTGGTTAGAAGCCCTGCGGACCGCACATCCCTTAGGGAGTTCCTCCACAAGGCAGGGATCGAGACCCGCCCGGTCTTCTACCCCGTCCACACCATGCCCATGTACTCCACACGATACCAGCGGTTCAAGGTCGCTGAGAACATCGGGTGGAGAGGTATCAACCTGCCCTCTTTCCCGGGCCTAACCGACGATGACGTCATGTACATCTGTGACACGATAAGGGATTGGTCCCGCCGCGGTAGATAAGGGGGGGGTCGCTTAGCTAGGTCGGGCGTTAGTGATGGCCAGCTCCATAGCCTCGTCCAGCTTCATGTGCAGTCGTGCAGCTCTTGCACGACCTAGTTCCTTCAGGGCCTCTCTGCTCGGCTGCTGGTATTCTCGGTCCAAACGATCTATGAGGCAATCGGCGAGGTGTGAGGGATTAGATACGTGGAAAAAGGTGATGTTCCCCTCCTCTATCTCCCGGTTGATAGGTATGTCAGAAACGATCGTCGGGATCCCATAGGACATGGCGTCGTAGACTGACCCTCCCCCCGGCCCGCCCTCGTAAAGGGTGGGCTGTACTACCGCCAGGGAGCCGTTGAGCAAAGCTAGCTGGTCCTGCTTGGGGATGTGTCCTAAAATGTGGACCTGGTCCTTGAGGCCGAGCTTTTTCACTTCATCGGTGAACATGGAAAAGTAGTCTGGGAACCTGTTGTCATCAGTAGCGCCTGTGCACACCAGGTGTACATCTCTCATTCTTGAGTCCCTATCTGTTGCTTTTTTAAAGCCCCGTAAGGCGGTGAGATGGTCCTTGTGTATCCAGAATTGGTTGGAGATCAAAAAGTAGTTCTCAGGAACCCCATATCGCTCCCTAACTCCCTGAATGCCCTCGTGATCGAACCAGGTCTGAGGGATCTTGGGTGTGAACGGAAGGACCACGTAGGAGCACCTACCGTGGGGGTAAAACCTCTGGGCCTCATCTCGGACCGCCCGCGAGTTCACTACAATGACCTTTGCATCGGCGACCATCTGGGAGAATGTACGGTCGCGGGATCTTATTGCCTCAGGTGTGAAGAACCGGGGGAGGACACGGTGCTGCAGGTCTGTGATATAGCCAACCCATGGCTTATTGAATCCCTTACCGGGAGGGTTCATCATGGGCAGTATGACATCCATTCTATGACGTTCCATCGTTCGGATGATGCTGCGGGAATGGTTCCGTGCATACACTATCTGAAGGTTCGGTTCGAGCTCCCTAAGAACCTTGATGGTCTCCTGGTTTCTACTAATGGCAAAATGGTCAGCGATCTCATCGAAGAGCCTTCGAAGTTTTGGTATTTGGCCATCAATCGTGCACCTTGCTGCATGGAAAATTATTCTCTGGATGCGGGATGTCGTATCACCAAGAGATAGCAGAAGTGTAAGGTCGTCGCGATGGTCCGGTCCAGGGGCGTTGATACCCTCTACCAGCATGGAAAGGTTGTCCCTACCCCCACCCCAACCGTTAAGACCGATGCCATTCAGACAGATGTTCCTTCCCATGCAACCCGTGGCCCCAATGTAAGGATGGAAGATAAATCCTGGGTTCCCATAGATACATGACCATGTTAGCATCTCTGTCTCGGTTGTAGCTATGGTGTTGGCACCAGTCGATGCCAGTGGACGGTGATTTAATTATGAACAGACCATTCTGGGTCCAGTCCTTCGCGCTGGCAGCCGAACGGGGTACCTTCAATGAGCTTAAGGACCTCCATTATGCGAAGTGTCAAGGTTCCCATTCGAACGATACGAAGACGTACGGATAACCTATTGTGGAAGCATTGGCCACGTCAAGTGATCACTATAGAGCATCCTGGTCCACGCGCTCTCTTCAGCTACCTGCACAGGCCTCTGATCTGGAGGCCCAACGATGATAGGTTCAACCGCCATAGCAACTACTGGGAGAGCGTACAGATCGCGAGAATGATCGCGTCCTACGGCTATGCGGTGGATGCCATCGACCTCTTCGATTCCGCCTTCCAGCCGCAGGCGCCATACGAGGTAATATTCGACACCAGCACCAATCTCCAGCGCCTCTCTCCCCTAATACCTAATGCTATCAAGCTTTACCACATGACCGGCTCGTATGGGCGGTTCCAGAATGCTGCCGAGGGCAGGAGGGCGGCCGAGTTCGAGGAGAGGACCGGTGTCCGCTATTCGCTGAAGAGGGCTGTCAAGGACCCGGAGGCCACTGACCGCTCCATGCAGCTCGCCGACCGCTGTTCGTTAATCGGTAACTTGACCACCCTGAGCACCTTCCCCGAGGAGGTCAGGAGCAAGACCACTCTGGTGACCGTCTCGTCCTCCCCGGGGCATATCAAACCGCCTTCAGCCCTGGTACCGGCCTCAAGGGAGTTCCTGTGGTTCTTCGGCGCGGGAGCGGTGCACAAGGGTTTGGACCTGGTCCTGGAGGCCTTCCGCAGGATG
>MVRB01000020.1 GCA_002067635.1 Methanomassiliicoccales archaeon PtaU1.Bin030
GCCTGCTGTTCCACAAGATAGCTTGCCGCTTCTACTCCGGCCTCAGGGCAAAGGGGAGCACGCGGTTCACGGAGGAACGGCTGGACGAGCTGACAGCTCAGATGAGGAGCATCGCCGAGGAGGAGCTTGACAGATACAGCTACGAAGGCCCGGCCTGGGAGGCCTTCCGGAACAGCATGCTGGGCATGGATGGCAGGAAGGGCCTGCTCCGGGCGTTCCTGGAGAAGGAGGTAGAGAACAACTCCTCGTTGTGCCCCAGGTACTTCGAGCTCTCCTTCGGCCTACCGCTCGATGACGACGCGGACCCCTCCTCATCGAAGGAGCCGGTGGAGGTAGACCTCGGCGGGGAGAAGCTGCAGCTCAGATGCCGCATCGACCGTGTTGACGCTACCCCCGACGGCCGGTTCGTGGTCCTGGACTACAAGACCGGCGCATCGACCCCCTCGGTCTCGTCGATCGAGAAGGGCGTAGCGCTACAGCTCCCGCTGTACATCCAGGCCGTGGAGGGCGCCATGCCGGAGATGAAGGGCATAGGCGGAGCGTACTACGGGGTGAGGAGCGAGAGCGAGGTCGACCACAAGTGCATCTTCGGGGACAGCGAACATGCCGACGAGCTGAAGCCGTACTTCGGGGAGAGGAGGAGGTACAAGGACGCCTTCGCGGAGATGATCAAGCAGTCCAACGGTCACATCGCCTCCTATCTCAGAGGGATGAGGGAGGGGCGGTTCAACCCCAACAGGGGGCCGGCGAAGTGCCCGCGGGGCTGCGAGTACGCGGCGATATGCCGCGTCGACCCCAGCAGGATGGAGGGCGAGAGCGATGATGAGTGAGCGTCAGAGGGAGGCCATGGACCGCTCGCGCTCGCTATGCGTCACCGCCGGGGCGGGCGCGGGCAAGACCTTCACGCTGGTGGAGAAGTACATCCACCTCATCAAGAGCGGCGTCGCTGTCCCCGAGATCCTGGCCCTGACGTTCACGGAGAAGGCCGCGGCGGAGATGAAGCACCGCGTGCGCGAGGCCGTCATGAAGCTGCCCGGCGAGGAGTGGGACAGGGTCAAGGACGAGATCAACTGGTGCAAGATATCCACATTCCATGCGTTCTGCGTCAACGTCATAAGGGAGTTCCCGCTGGAGACCGGGGTCTCGCCCAACTTCAGGGTCCTGGAGGAGGTGGAGGGCAGGGAGCTGCAGAGGGAGGCCTGGGACCGGCTGCTGTCGCCCCCCGTCGACCGTGCTATAAACGACGCCCTGGTGCGCCTCCTGGCCGACATCCCCATGTCCAAGCTGATGACCAGCATCCTGTTCATGTACGACCGCCGCTCGGAGGTATCCGCCTTCCTCGATTCGTTCGAAACGAAGGAGGAGCTGCTCGCCAGATGGGGGGAGATGGCCGAGCGCGTTAGGAGGGAGGTTCTAGGCCGATGCCTCTCGGACACCGGATTCATGAGCGCTGTCGACGCGCTACGAGAGCTCGCTGCCAAGCACAGCGGCGGCAAGGACTCAGGGTGCAGGTATCTGAAGGCGGTAGCGCCCTCGCTCGAGGACATCAGGCCCGGGGTCAAGGACGAGGTAGCGTGCAGGGCCATCAGCGAGCTGAGGAAGGTCAGGATCACGAGGAACGGGGGCAGCAAGCAGGCCTTCGGTCCGGACCTGGAGCGGTTCCGGGATGCGGCCGCGGCGGTCCAGGCGGCGCTCGAGCGCCATGGCTCCGACGCCCTTGATGATGGGGCAGAGGACCTCAATGACAGGGCGGCCTCCATCATCCTGGACCTGAAGCTGGTCCTCGGCGCATTCCAGGCGATCGTCAAGGGCATGAAGCGGGACGGCAACGCCATAGACTTCGAGGACATGATAGCCATCGTCCACGATCTCTTCGTAAGTGAGCCCGGGATGGTCAAGGAGGAGTTCACCGACAGGTACCGCTACATCCTGGTGGACGAGTTCCAGGATACGGACGCTGTACAGAGCGACATCATCTGGAGGATGGCAGGTGAGGAGAGCGCGGGGGAGCGGCTGTTCATCGTCGGCGACCCCAAGCAGTCCATCTACCTCTTCCGCAACGTCGATGTGTCGATGTTCAAGGACTTCCAGGGGAGGATCAATGATGTGCTGGGAGGGCGCAGCATCCACCTCGACACCAACTACCGCTCCTCCCCTCAGGTCATCGACTTCGTGAACCATGTCTTCGGCCAGCTCATGGGAGAGGCCAGAGAGAGGTGGGAGTTCCGGTACAAGGAGATGAGGTGCTGCGAGGAAAGGATGAAGGACGAGGGATCGGTCGAGCTAATGCTCCTTCCCGAAGAGGGCAGCGACGAGGCTGACCTCGTCGCCCGCCGGATACGCGACATCGTCGACAACGGATCGAGGGCGGTATGGTGGTCAGAGGATGGGAGGAAACACCTGGACACGCCAAGGCCGGCAAGATACGGCGACATCGCCATCCTCCTGAGGGCGAAGACGCGGCTCCACGAGCTCGAGGACGCCCTGGGACGTTACGGGATCCCGTACCGCGTCCACGGAGGCCTGGGGTTCTTCGAGAGGCAGGAGATCATAGACCTTACCGTCCTCCTCTCCTTCCTCAGCAACGAGGATGACGACCTCTCCCTCTACGGGGTGCTGCGCTCCCCCTACTTCGCATTCGCGGACGAGCAGCTCTTCCACATGCTCGGCAGGCGGCACGGCTCCCTGTGGAATGCGCTCAAAGAGTATGCTACAGATGTTGAGGACGAGCATGCAAGAGCCTCGGTCAGAAGGCTGGGGCGCTGGCTCTACTACGCGCCGAGGCTGACCGTCCCCCAGCTGCTGAGCATGGTGTACCGCGAGTCGGGCATCTTCGCGGTGTACGGCGCCCTGCCGGACGGGGAGCAGATGATCGCCAACCTCGAGAAGCTGCTGTCGATGGTCAGGAACGCCCACTCGTCCGGCTTCCTCTCCCTGCAGGAGTTCAAGCGGTGGATGCAGCTGAGCATGGAGGCCGGAGCGAAGGAGGGCCTCGCTCAGCTCGCCGGCGGCGAGGGCTCGGTGAAGGTCATGACCGTCCACGCGGCCAAGGGACTGGAGTTCCCCATAGTCTTCGTGCCTGAGATGAACTTCATCAGGAACGATGGGTCATCCCTCCTCCTCTTCTCCGAGGACATGGGCCTGGGAGCGGACGCCCCGGACCCAACGGACGGGTACAAGCTGAAGGCCTCCATGCCCAAGAGGCTGATCTTAAGGGAGCTGGCATCGAAGGAGTCCGCGGAGAGGAAGCGCCTCCTCTACGTCGCCCTGACACGAGCGAAGGACCACCTGGTGATGTGCGGCAGCATGCCCGATGAGAAGGACCAGGAGAAGGAGCTGTGGATCAACTGGATCATGCAGGCCGCGTCCATCGGCCCCGGGGACATTGAGTCCGGGGTCAAGGTGATCGGCCCTAGGACATCGCTGTCCATAGTCCAGGACCCCATGGTGTTCGAGGTGGAGGAGAGGGGTGGCGCCACCGGGTCCCTGCTGGATCCTGAAGAGCTAAGCGGATTCATCGTTCCTCGGCCTAAGATCGAGGTGGTCCCGACCCCGCCGCCACGCTCCCCCTCCAAGGCGCACGAGCGGAGAAGGACCGATCCCACGGTAAGGGAGAGGTCGGAGCTGCCCCAGATCGTCGAGAAGGGAGAGGTGAGCTGCCTAGATATGCCGACGGTCAGAGGAACGATCGTACACGAGGTCCTGAGCGGCAAGGACGCGGCCGTAGTGCTCAGGAAATACGGGATAACCGATGCCGCGAGGGTGAGCGAGCTCTCCGCGGTGTACGAGAAGCTCATGTCCGAGCCCATGATGGGAGGGGCCAAGGCCGTCTACCGTGAGCTAGCGTTCATGGCCAAGGTCGACGGCGAGGTCTACAAGGGTCGCATCGACATGCTGCTGCAGAGGGAGGACGGCACGTGGCTGGTCATCGACCACAAGACTGGATGCTTCGAGGGGGAGCAGGGGGAGAGCAAGATCGAAGACTACTCCAAGCAGATGAGGATCTATCAGATAGCTATAGAAGAACTTGTAAAAAAGAAGGTAAGCTCTATTCTGTACCTAGCCGACGAGCAGAGGTTCATATGGCTGTGATCAGTTTTTAGGTGGTAATAGACGCCTCTAATCCTTTCTCTCCTTCTTTGGTACACCCACTCCTTGTCATCAATTCAATCTCCAAATTTTTGTAATGTTTCAATACCAGCAAGGTAACGATAACGAGATCGAACGCGAAGACAAAAAATGAGATAATCATAACCTCACTGAAACTTGGAACATAGATGCTGGCTTTCACCAGTACTCCTAAGGGAATGTATATGGCCAGGTTAACGATAGCAGATGGTATGAGGTAATAAGATGTCTTGCCTGTCCCTATAAGAAGTGAGCGCATCGCCGTACCAATCGTGTAGAACAGATAGGGAACGGCCAGATACTGAAATGTGAGCGTTGAGTACTCGACGATGCTAGCATTTTGATTGAAGAATTGCGATAATGGCTGCCAGATAAATATTCCAGCGACGATCACAAGCAGCATGTATGTGCTCATGATGACCAGGGACATGAGCTGAACACTCTTCATCCCTTTTAAGCTGCCTTTTCCATACTCGTTTCCGATCGCCACATTGGTAGCCTCTCCAACGGCGAGAACAGGTATGAGAAAGATGAGCCACATGATCGTCATTGCGACCCCGTAGCCACCGTATTCCTCTGGACCCAGGTTATTGAGGACGATCAGCATTCCCATGATGTATCCGGCGTTCCTAACTGCAGATTCCAGGCCAGCGAACTTACCGATTCTGAAGATGGTGGCCGCTTCCTTCTTGTCGAATTGAACATTCGGTTTGGACTTTACGATGTATAGGAACAACGCGCCTGCTACGATGAATATGATGACCTTTGAAATGACATAATCCCATGCTGACCCGATTAGGCCGAGGTGCAAGGAGAACGAGTAGTTGGATATCATTACGGCGTCGAGCGAGAAGTTAATGAGAACGCCGAGGGCAGCGATGCCGATGGCAATGACGCCCTTTCTCATGGCCTTGATGGAGATGATGAATAGGAGGCCTAAAGACTCGAAGGGAATGGCTAGCGCCTTAATCTGTAGAAAAGAGATACTTCGTTCTCTTATCTCGGCCGGTGTGTTGATGCTCTCTACTAGGAGCCCGGTCCCAAATATTATAAAAAGCATGAATGCCAGAGTTATAGCCAATTGCATCAAGAAGGCGGACTTCACCACGCTCGTGACCTTCGTGATATCCGTCAAGTCCTTGGCCACCAAGGCAAGAACAGCGATCGGAAACATCTCTAACAGTATCTCTAACAGAACTCCAACGGTTTCATATTGCTCCGATATGGCAATGGCCTCCATCTCCATCAGACCGATGAAATAGGTGTTCGTCAGAGTGTATACGGCAGGTATCGCCCAGGCGATCAGGATGAGCCCAATGAAACCCTTAGGATAGCTGGACCACGCGGCCATAATCCGTTCCAAATAAGATGTCCGGAAATCCTCGCCTTTCATCTCCAAACTCCCCAGAGGCTAGAATAGCTTTCTGGAATTAATCGTTTTGCTTTAATAGAGTCCTTCAAGCCTAGATGAAAAAGAAGGCTCAGTCTATGCTCTGGCTTGTAAGGATAGACGACATCAGTCTCCTTCTCGCCCACCGAAGTTATGTTCATCTTCTTCCTGCGCCCATCCTTCTGATCGACCCAGCCGTTTTTGTGCCATCCATCGATGCAGTGATGCGAACAATACATCTTTTCTGACTACAATACTCCCTCTCCGCACCAGTCGGTCAAGAGAATGTTATCATAATCGAAGATGTCCGATCTATCGGATATGTTCTCGTCATCTTGGGCACATTTCTTATACAACGGGCCCCAAGAATAGACAGGAGGTATGTTCAATGGGCTGCAGACCGAAATCCAAGGGTGAGCAACCGAAGGTCAAGGGACCCACCAATCCCGTTAGTAAAGCCTCTGAAGAAGGCCGCAGCAAGCAGGTAACTCCAAGCAAACCCACTTCCAAGGGCTCCAAGAAGAACAAGTAGAAAAGCGGATTACCTTGGCATGCTTTCCGAACGCTATCCAGGGCACGCCTTACTGTAGGTAGAAGATGTCCGCTACGT
>MVRB01000021.1 GCA_002067635.1 Methanomassiliicoccales archaeon PtaU1.Bin030
ATTGGTGGCTATCGCCGCACTGCTGCTGGTGATAAGCGCTTCCGTGTCAAGGAAGCTGCTCAGCAACCGCTGAGCTAAAGCCCATATGCTAAATGAGGACCTACTCCTCATACCTTTTTATTTTTTAACCCTTCATCATGAAGCTGGATCTCGGTTTCTTTGGTTACGCAGGCTCTGTTGGTCATACTCCTATTCGCGGTCAGAGCCGCACTATGGTGCTTCGTCCAGGTGTCAGGGGCCTGCCTCAATCCCTCCATTCTTACTCAATTGTACACTGATTGACTGTTATGATCACAAAGCTTGGGTACAGATCTCAGATATCCTTTGTGAACCCTGACCAGGCGACTTCAGTTTCAACCGAGGTTGTGATAAAAAGATCCTCGTTCCTCTGTTGGTACAACTGGACGGAGACAACGTCCTCGTTCTCGGCAGTGACCTTGCCGTCGATGCTGTCCAAGACCTCCTGGAGTATCCTTATCTCGATGCCAGTACGGCCATCTGTGAACATCCCACAGGCTGCGCCCCATTCCACAACGCGAATATTGGCCTTTCCCAGGGTGCAGCATGACGAATACTGTACTCCATCGGCCATGCAAGACCGGGGACGCTTGGAGCCGCAATAAAGAGTGGCGTAGATACGGAAGGGGTATGTTGTTCGGGCTGCCTCACCCATTCGCATCCCCAGGACCACATAGGGCCCAAGATGCCCATGGAACCTTCTCAAACCCTCCAGTTCAGGAGGGATGCGCTCGCGTCCATTCATTGTCCCTCATTTCACCCCTTTCCCTGGTTTTGTTCTGAAATCACCATTCCTGAGGAAGGGATGATGGTGCCCTCTCTCAAGATCAGCTCGGTCATCAGTGTGTCCACGGTCAGGATGAACGCCCCCTTCACCTTTGTGATTGCTCCCAAGCTGTCCATCAGAACGATCTTACCGTCTTTAGTCTTGGCCTTCACAATGTTCTTGGCCACAACCTGTTTACCTTGGTCGGTTTCCATTATCACGGTGAACTCGCACATATGCCCACTCTCCTCATGATCCCTTTCCGAGCAGCTCTTCCTTGATCCTCATGATGTCCACAACGGCCTCCGGGCACGGTTCAATGCTTAAGATGGGAATGGAAAGGCGATCTGCTTCCCTGACCGCATCGTCATCCCTAATCGTCAGTATGCTCTGGGGCCCGATTCTAAGCTCGCTCGAGACCCTGTTGAGATCGGCCTCCCCCACGTACTTGTTGAGCACAAGGATCGTCTTGCGGATGTCCAGGTCCTTCGATAGATTGATGACCTGTCGCGTTACCTCCATGGCCTTAGGCATGGCCTCTGTCACCACCAGGTTGCACTCGAAGCGGGTGGCCAACCCTCTGCCCAGTATCTCCGGTCCGGCTTGAGAGTCCACGATGATGAAATCATATTCCCAAGGCCTCAAAACAAAGGACTCCACCAGGACCTTGACCAAGGAGATGGAGGAGCACAGACATCCCGCACCCCCCGATGGTATCGTACCCATCAACACCACCCGGACATTGTCCGTGGTGACGGCGGAGTGCTCCTCAATGATGCTATCGACATCGATATCGATATCATGGTCTTCAATCTTTGTCCCTATCTTCACCTTGTCCTCCGCCAGGGTGGCTATGTCGGCGAACGGTATCCCCAGAGTCATGGCCAGGTTCATGCTGGGATCGGTATCGAACACCAGCACTTTGTAGCCATCCCGTGCAAGGAGGGTGCAGAGGGTAGAGACCAAAGTGGTCTTGCCCACCCCACCCTTGCCGGTGGCGATCACGCGCATCATGCTCAGCGCGTCTCCATGACCAATGTGGTGACGAAGACTGTCTCATCATATTCCTCATCGACCTTTTTGGTCTCGTCGCGATGCCGGACAAGGAACATCCATTCTCCTTCATGGTCAATGGGCACTTGCACCTTGCCGTTGGCATCCGTGGTCAGCATGTTCTCCTTCTTGTTCCTCTTCGAATAAGCCTTGAAGCTCTCGTTCGCCAACGGCCTCCCCTCGTAGAGCACCTGGACCATGAACGTCTTGTCCAGCACCAGAGAGGTATCCTCGGGAATGAGTTCCAAGATCCCGTGCACCACCGCCACCCCCAGGCCATTGACTTTACCCACCGGAACGATCTTTTTCGCCATCTGGTGGTAAGATCCCGAATATGTGACGTCCTTGAACTTGAACTTCGGGCCCATGGCCCAACCTTCGGGGTTCTTATTCCATACTGCCGAGGAATCCACCAACAATGTGTAGTTGCCCTCAATGTGCGCTGGAAAGTGAATGATATAGCAATCCTCACCCTTTAGCGCCTGTGGCTTGAACCTGCTACCGTTCGGTGAATATACTACGGGGTTGACCATGTGCTCTGGAGGGACCCCATCCGTGACCATATTGTGGCCGTAGGAGAGCTCTACCGTGATCTCCCCTTCTTTGACCGTCGGGTTCTCCAACCAGATTTCATGCCCCTGGACCATCCTGCTCAGCTGTTCCAATAGTTCCGAGTTCATACGCTATCCCTTGTCACTTCTGTGCCCGTCCCTTATGGGCGGGCCTCAAAGGCATAGTAACACGAATATTAAAAAAGTATTATCGATTGAAACTGCCGTTCTCCAAAATATGTAGAGATAGGAGATAGCAACCGGAACTGTTTTTTTTAATCCTTTGGATGAACAAAAGCAACAAAATCCGATAGAACTGTGTTTCCACAGCCTAATCAGGTCAATTGGGGCATGTCACGAACTGATATCATCTCCTAACCTAGTTCAGGACTTTTCATTCTTCCGTTCTTCTCATCGTTTCGACCTTTTTCGATATTGTTTTATGTATGTTTTCGTTACTGTAGTATTACGAAAAAATAATTCGTAATACAGGGGGATATAATGAAAAAAAGAAATAAAATATTCGCGTTATCAGCGGTAGCTGTGTTGATAATAGCATCCATCGTGGGTGTAGCATTTCTGAACGGAAAGACTCAGGCCAAGGCCTTCACGAACGTTTCTTCGATCAGACTGCAGGTGTATGGTAACGCCAATGAGGATGACACCATCGATGAGAGGGATCGAGACTACATCGAAGGAGTTATTAAAGGCACCAACAACGAGACCGAGTTCTCTGACGCCAACTACGATGGCATTGTGGACTCGAGCGATATAGATGCCGTGAAGAGAATTATCAATGATGAGGATACCACGATATTCTATGTTAATTGCGATTCCAACGTGGCCTCCGTGCATGTGCCTATTGAGACCATCGTCGTCGCCTACAGCAATAATGCGGAAGCGATCCGAGTGCTCAAGGCATCAGACTTGGTGGTTGGCGTTGATGATAACATAATAAAATATCCGGTATACTTCCCAGAGTTCCAAAACCGGACCAACGTAGGAAGCAGGTTCTCCTTTGACGTGGAGAAAATTCTTGCGCTGGATCCCGACATCGTCTTTACCGGGACCAGCGCCTATTACACTCCTGATCTCGAGACCAAGCTTGCCGCCAACGGGACGGACATTGATGTGGTGCGCCTACCGACCTGGGAGTACAACCTAATCGGTGCCAGCATACTCACTCTCGGCTACATCCTGGACCGGGAGGACCTCGCCTACGATTATGTGAAGTGGCATGATGGCATAGTATCGAACATCACCACCGTAGTAAGCGGCATCTCCGCGAATGATAAGAAAAACGTCTTCGTCGATAGGCCTGGATCGACCACAGTGGCCGCGGGTAGCGGGTATGCCGAGGTCCTGGAGATGGGAGGTGGTATCAACATCGGCAAGGACCTGAGCGGCGGGTTCTACCCCAAGGTGGACACCGAATGGGTCATCGAGCAGGACCCCGATTACATCGTAGGGATATCGTGGTCGGGCAGCTACGAGTCCAACAACCAGTCTCTCCTGTCCTCCCGTTATGACGAGATAGTCAACAACTATCGGGTGACCACAGCGGTGACCAAAGGAAATGTCCACATCATGCATTACGACATAATGTTGGGACCATCCTATGTTGTAGGCGTTTCATACATCGCCAAGTGGCTATACCCTGACCTCTTTGTGGATCTAGATCCTGAGAGCATCCACCAGGAGTACATCGACAAGTTCTGCGGGGGCCTCGAATACGATGTCTCTGAGCAGGGAGCGTTCGTCCTATGAGGGACGAGATAGTCAGCTACTGGAACAGCTCTTCCGAAGGATATAGCAGATACGCTCGGAACAGCATGGCAGTCAGATGGGAGAAGAGAGCGTGGCAGGAGATCTTCAACGAAGCTCTAGGCAGGGAACCGCTCAAGGTTCTTGATGTGGGGACAGGTCCGGGCATAATCGCCTTTCAGCTCGCGGAGCTCGGCCATGATGTGGTCGGTGTCGACCTCTCCGACGGTATGCTCATCGAGGCAGAGAAGAACGCCAAAAGGTATGGACTAAGCGTGACCTTCAAGAAGGGTGACGCTCAGGACCTCCCATTTCCCGATGCGGCGTTCGATGCAGTGGTCAGCCGATGGGTCCTATGGACCCTTCCGGAACCGGAGAAGGCCCTCAAGGAATGGCAGCGGGTCGTCAAACCGGGAGGAAAGGTCATCTACGTGGACGGCAACTGGCACTCCGACCTTGCCAACTCCCGCAAGCGAAAGGCCTGGTACTACATCGGGCGAAGCCTGACCGCTGTGACCGAGCTTCGGAACCCTTGGAAGGGGAAGAGCAATGTCAAAGGGGATGAACTATGGTCTAGTAAGGCCTCCCGGCCTTCAGCGGACATCATGATGCTGAGGAAGCTCGGTGTCAATGAGATAGAGGTCAAAGAGGGCCTGAAAAAGCGGACGCTTCGAGGCCTACAATACGCCAAGTACGGTTTCTGGAGCGACTATTTTCTCATCAGCGTCACTAAGGGTCGGCCTTGAGCCAGTTGAGCGGTGCGAGGGGGCGATGCAAAGGGCGCTTACCCTTCCAACGTCTGGAACGATCGACAAGGGAGGGTGTGACTTTTTCTGCCACTAGGAACAGGGACGTCGACGTCCTTCTCGGCGACCCCCGGAAGGCCATCATGGCCATGTTCGTCCCCATCCTCCTCTCCCTGCTAATAGCCCAGACCAATCTTCTGGTGGACACGGCATGGTGCGCGGGACTAGGGACCGGATCGCTATCTGCCATAGGCATAGTCTCCTCATTCTACTGGCTTATTATCGGGATGGGGAACGGCATGGGGATTGGCGCATCCTCAGCTATCGCCAGGAGGATTGGGGCAGGTGATAAGGAAGCATCGGACCGTCTGGCCGCCCAGGCCATCGCCCTCGTGGTGGCATTGGCCAGCGTGGTGACCCCCCTCCTTTTAACTATAAGCACACCGCTGCTGACACTCGTCGGGGCCTCCGACACTCTACCTCAGTGCTTATCCTACATCACACCCTATTTCCTATGCTCGTTCTTTTTGATGCTAAACTGTGTGATGTCGCATCTGCTGCGGGCCGAGGGTGCGGCTAGGCGATCAATGATGGTGGTGACAGTATCAGCTTTGCTGAACATGGTGCTGGACCCCATTTACATCTATGGCCTCGGATGGGGGATAGCCGGGGCCGCGTGGGCCACCGTTACCGCGGCGACCATGTCCACGATGATCGCGGTCTTCCTGTTTTTCATCAGACGATCCACGTATCTTAATATATCCTTCCAGGGGTTCAGGCCGGACCGCGGCCTTATTGGGGACATCATTTCTGTCGGCCTTCCCGAAATGATCGAGCTCAACGTGATGTCGCTTTTCAACATAATCCTGAACTTTTTTGTCATCTCCTGCGGGGGCACAGAGGCGATGGCATACTACAATGCCTCATGGAGGCTTGTCTCCATGAGCCTTATCCCAGCCACCGCCATCGGCGGTGCGATCTTGCCTGTGTGCGCCGCGGCATACGGTCAGAAGGACCTAGCCAAGGTTCGCAGGGGATATAACTTTTCCTTGAGGTTTGCCTTCATCGTTCTGGTGACCCTCTCCGCGTTGATGTTCCTGTTTGCTCCCTACTATTCCATCCTTTTCACCTATACTGGGGAGACCGAGGGTATGAGGCCACAGATGGTCGACCTTCTGAGGATCTTTTGCTTCTTCATCCCGTTCTATGGATGGATCAACATAGCCTCTGCTCTTCTCCAGGCACTACGCAAGGCCCAATGGTCCATGGTCTCCGCCATGATCAGAAATGTCGTGCTCATCGCCATCTATGGGATCACGTCCATTGTGTCGCTTGAGGCTATGTGGTGGGGACTGGTAGCTGGCGAGATCTTCGGAGGATTGCTGATGGGTTCCTGGGCCTGGAGCTCTCTCCGAAGCGAGGAAAGAAGGTCCCTGGTCATGAGCAGGGCGAGAAATTTGGACAGTGGGTATATGTCGGCCGATAGGGACCGAACCTGATGCGACCACCTTCGTGGGCTCACCTTCCTACTTGATCGATATTGTCACTTAAACTCAGGTCCGCCCATTTTAATCTCTCTGGCTCCACACATAGGTTACATCCATCTCCCGATCGATCTCGCCAGGTTCAGCCAGCAATGACAATGGAACAAGGAATCATTTTTATATGAAATCCTCGTTTTCGTTCGTAACACGAAATTAAAAAAAGTAATACTAAGGGGATACGTTCATGGAAAAGAGGATGAAAATTCTTTCGTTCGCCATAGTGGTAACGTTGCTCATCACTTCGATCGCAGGTGCGATGGTCCTGCTGGCCGCTGGTAAGGACAATATCTCCACCTCCACCTCCTTATCGTCCGTCCGCCTGCAGATTTGTGGGAACGCCAATGGGGACGACATCATCGACGAGAAGGACATCGAGGCCATACAGAAGATCATAGACGGTGGGGGTGAGATCTCCAACCTCACCGACGCCAACCAGGATGGGGTCATCGACCAGAAGGACATCGATCAGGTCGAGGCCATTATCGACCATGAGGAGACCAGGCTGTACTACGTGGACATCGATGGGCACAACGCCTCCGTACATACCCCTGTCAACTCCATAATAGCCATCTACAATGTCTATGTGGAGATGGTTAGAGCCCTGAACGCTACCGACCTCATCGTGGGGGTGGACGACTCCATCAGCGATTACGATACCTACTTCCCGGAGCTGCAGTCCCTGCCCTCTGTCGGCAACAGGTTCACCCCCGATGTGGAACAGATTCTGTCCATCAACCCTGACGTGTACTTCACCGGCACGCGTTCCTACTATGACAGCGAGCTGGAGAGCAAGCTGGCCGCTAACGGTACGGACATCGATGTCGTCCGCCTTCCCTGCTGGGAATACGGTCTATTGCCCCAAGGGATGCTTACACTGGGTTACATCCTGGGTCACGAGGACGAGGCCTTCGAGTACCTGGAGTGGCGAGACGCGATCCTGAACAGGATAACCGAGAAGGTAGGTAAGATCGCCGAAGAGAACAGAACTACCTCTCTAGGCACCTTCGAGGGGTGCGCGGTGAGCCACGGCAGCGGGGCCTTCGAGCTGATGGAGATAGCAGGGTCGAACAATATAGCAGGTGTGCTGTCCAGCACTGGCATATATCCCACGATTGAACCGGAGTGGGTCATTGAGAACGACCCCGACGTCATAGTGACTTGGGCGGTGGCCGGCTTCTACAAGGGGGCAGACATCTCGATAATTCAGGAGCAACTCGACAGCACCAGGGAGGCATACAGGGCGGCGACCGCCGTGGCCGAGGGACGCACATACGTCATGGCCTGGGACATCACATGCGGACCCTCGGACATCATCTCGGTAGCATACTATGCTAAGTGGTTCTACCCTGACCTCTTCACGGACCTGGACCCGGCGGCGCTGCATCAGGAGTACATCGACCGGTTCTGCGGCGGTATCGACCTGGACGTTTCCACAGGGGCGTTCGTGCTTTGAAGGACGATATCATCGAGGTGTGGGACAATCGATCACAGAGCTACAGCAAGGTAGTCCAAGGGGGCATGGCCAGTTCCTACGAGAGCAGGGGCTGGCAGGAAATATTCACCGATGCCATGGGGCCTGGCAGGTACAAGGTCCTGGACGTCGGTACCGGCCCGGGCGTGGTCGCCTTCCTGCTGTCCCAACTAGGCCATGAGGTTACCGCCGTGGACCTCTCTGAGGGTATGCTCACGGCGGCGCGCCGTAACGCTGCCCAGTACGGTCTGGACATTCGTTTCGAGAAGGGAGATGCTGAAGCCCTCCCTTTCCCCGACTCCAGCTTTGATATCGTCGTCAGTAAGTACGTCCTGTGGACCGTGCCCAACCCGGCCAAAGCTCTCAGTGAATGGTATCGAGTGGTGAGACCGGGTGGAAAGGTAATCTACGTTGACGGCAACTGGAACACCGATCTGGAGTCATCTTGGTGGCGGAGAAGGTGGAAGGATGCGGCGAGGTTGAGCACGGCCCTTTCCGAGCGCCAATATTCTCCCAGGGAGAGAAAGGACTTCAGCAATAGCATGTGGGAGATGCTGTGGTCCACCCATGCGGACCGTCCGGCTCAGGACCTGAATATGATGGGCGAGGTGGGGTTCGAGAACATATCGACAGTTCACATCCCCAACCGACGGGTGCTCAGTGGGATGAGGTACTTCCAGCACGGGTATTGGAAGGGCAATTTTCTCGTCCGCGGAACAAAGGGATCTCGGGAGGGTCCGACCGAGAATCGCTAGGGGCCATTGAACCGACCAGGAACGTTGACCGTCCTATCGGTCACGAGCACATCTGGTCGAGGCCCTCATCAACGAGGTTGGAAGGAAGGATAAATACAGACCAGACCACAAGGGGGATCGCAAATGGAAAAGAAGATCAAGTTGCTGGCAATCCTGATGGTTACCATTGTTCTGGCGGCATCCATCGTAGGAGTGATTATTTTAAGCGGGGCAGCCAAGGGGAAGACATATACAAATGTCTCCTCGGTGCGGCTGCAGGTATTTGGGAACGCAAACGAGGATGACACCATCGACCAGAGGGACATCGACTTCATCAGCGAGGTGATCGCGGGTGATCGCAGTGCCTCCAACCTCACCGACGCCAACCAGGATGGGGTCATCGACCAGAAGGACATCGATCAGGTCGAGGCCATTATCGACCATGAGGAGACCAGGCTGTACTACGTGGACATTGATGGCTACAATGCCTCTGTTCATTACCCTGTTCAGACCATGATCGCCATATACACGAAGTACGTAGAGGTCGTTCGGGTCCTCAATGCCACTGACATGATCATCGGTGTGGACGACTCGGTAGGAACCTACAAGACGTTCTTCCCTACCTTGACCTCCCTGCCATCGGTTGGAAACCGTTTCACTCCTGACGTGGAGAAGATTCTGGCTATCGATCCAGACATCTACTTCACCGGCACGCGGAATAACTACGATTCCGCTCTGGAAACAAAATTGTCCGCTAATGGAACGGACATAGATGTGGTCAGACTGCCAACCTGGGAATATGGGAAGACAACGCAGGGGCTCCTGACGCTGGCTTACATCCTGGGCAAAGAGGAACGGGCTTACGAGTACTTGGAGTGGCACGACTCACTTCTGAAAAGCATCACCGATAAGATAGCTACAATACCTACAGAGGACCGGGTCACCGTCCTCCTGGACTCGGTCGGCAACAAGGCCAGGTCCACCGGTAGCGGGGATTACGAGAATTCCCAGATCGCAGGGGCAATAAACATTGGGGGCGAGCTGTCAGGGGGGATTTATCCGGTCTATGATGTGGAATGGGTCATCGAGAAGAATCCGGATTTCATCATAGGTCTCATTACTGCTGGATATAATGGTAACCTCACCGATCTGCAAGCGAGGTACGACGTCCTTGCCGCACAGTTCAATGCGACGGATGCTGTCAAGAATGGCAACCTACACATCATGGCCTTCGACATCATGAATGGCGCATCCTACCTTGTCTCCATTGCATATCAGGCTAAGTGGTACTATCCCGACCTGTTCGCCGATCTGGATCCCCAGAAAATCCATCAGGAGTATCTGGATACCTTCTGCGGCGGGATCGACCTGGACGTCTCCACCTTAGGGGGTTTCGTCCTGTGAAGGAAGAGATCGTGGACCACTGGTCGCGTAGATCCTCCAGCTATAGCAGGTTCGTTCAGGAGGGCCTTTCCAAGAGGTACGAGAGGGAAGGGTGGCAGACCATCTTCACTGAGGCCATAGGCAAAGAGAAATGCAAGATGCTGGATGTCGGTACCGGCCCAGGCGTGGTCGCCTTCCAGCTCGCAGAGCTTGGGCATGAGATGACGGCAGTGGACCTATCCGATGGCATGCTGGAGGAAGCACGTCAGAACGCTCTCAGGTACGGTCTGGACGTTGACTTCCGCAAGGGAGATGCCGAGGCCCTCCCCTTCCCTGATAATACCTTCGATGTGGTGGTAGCCAAGTACGTGTTGTGGACTGTGCCCGACCCGGAGAAGGCTCTCAGCGAGTGGCACCGGGTCCTACGGCCAGGCGGGAAGGTCGTCTACGTCGACGGGAACTGGACATTGGACCTGGAACGGTCATGGTGGCGACGGCGTTGGTGTGGTTTTGCTAACTTCCTGAACGCCGTTTCCGAACACAGAAGCCCATTCCAGAAGGAGGAATCTTTCAATGACAAGGTCCGCCCCCAGCTATGGTCCATCCACGTTGACCGCCCCTCGGCAGATATCGAGATGATGAGGAGAGCGGGCTTCGACGATGTGCAGACCATGAACGGTCTGAAGAGGCGTGTGCTGAGAGGAACGCGACTCATCAGGTACGGGTATTGGAGGGATTACTTTCTTGTCAGTGGAACAAAGGCCATGGGTTTGACCGCCGAGAAAGCAGCAGGTGCGAAATGACATCAAATGGCGTGCCTGGGACTAAAGCCTCCCCCTTCGGCTTACTCTCGGCGTTCAAAGGCAGGAACGATGCTAGTATCAAGGGCCAGTATCGCACGTATCTCTTTAACAAGTTCCTGTTCATGCTAAGCTGCGGGGCGCTCGTTGTGGTCATATCGGGCGTCTCCGCCACCCTTGGCTCCTACGACCTGAGGTTCCTGGAGGTTTACCAGATAATATTCGACCATCTGCTAAAATGGAGCGAGCCGGAGACGGTCAAGGTGTTCGTCGTCTGGCAGTTGCGCCTTCCCCGCATCATCATGGGCGTCGTGGCCGGCTTCGGTCTTGCCATCGCCGGGACGGCCATGCAAGGCATCATGAAGAACCCCCTTGCCGATCCCTACACCACCGGCATCTCGGCGGGGGCCGGGTTCGGGGCGGCCATCGCCATCATCCTGAACTTTGGCGTGGTGGTAGGCCAGTATGCCATCATCATCAATGCCTTCCTGTTCTCCCTCATCCCCACTTTCATCATCGTAAGCCTCACCCGCTTCAGGCGACCTACGCCCTCGATGATGGTGCTTGCGGGTATCGCCACCATGTACATTTTCACGGCCATGACCTCCCTGTTCATGATCTCCGCTGACCCCAACTCCGTCCAGGCGGTGTACGTCTGGACTGTTGGCACGTTGGACAAGGCCAGCTGGACATCCATCCCCATAGTCTTCGCCATCGTGGTCCTGGGAAGCGTCTACCTCCAAGTAATGGCCAAGAACCTCAACGTGATGGGTATGGGGGATGCGGGGGCGAAGAGCCTGGGCGTCAACGTGGAGAGGACCAGGGTCCTTATCCTGGCCGTGATTTCCCTCATGACCGCCGCCATCGTCAGCTTCACCGGGGTCATCGGCTTCATCGGCCTGGTGTCCCCGCACGTGGTGCGTATCTTCCTGGGCTCGGACAATAAGTACCTCCTGCCAGCATCGGGGCTTTTCGGAGCGGCCCTCCTGCTGGGGGCCGATGCGGTGGCCAGGACGATCATCGCCCCCACCATACTGCCAGTGGGGATAATCACGGCGTTCATCGGGGGCCCGCTGTTCCTGTATCTCATCATGCGGCGGGAGAAGGAGGTTTGGTGAGGTGACGATATGAGATTGAAGTTGAAGGACGTGGAGTTCAGCTACTCGAGCGTCAAGGTGCTCGACGATGTTTGCCTGGACCTGGACGAGCCCAAGTTCGTGTGCGTCCTGGGACCGAACGGTGTAGGAAAATCGACCCTGGTGCACTGTATCAACCGAATCCTGAAGCCCCAGAAGGGGGTGGTGCTGCTGGACCAGGCCAACGTTCAGGAGATGGGGCTGAAGGAGGTGGCCAGGAAGGTCGGGTACGTGCCCCAGGCATCGACCGACATGTTCCCCCTGACGGTGGTCGACACCGTCCTCATGGGCCGGCATCCTCACTCAGGGTGGAACACCAGCGAGAGGGATCTGGATATCGTAACCGGCATCCTAGGCTTGCTGGGCATCGACGACCTTGCGCTGCGGTCCTTCGACGAACTGAGCGCCGGCCAGAAGCAGAAAGTGCTCATCGCTCGGGGCCTGGCGCAGGAGCCACAGCTTCTCCTCCTGGACGAGCCTACCTCCAACCTCGATATCCGGCACCAGCTGGAGGTGATGGAGCTGCTGGGCGACCTAGTGCGCAGCCGGGACCTGATGGTCGTAATGGTCAGTCACGACCTCAACATCACCGCCCGCTACGCTCACCTAGTGATCATGATGAAGGGCGGAAGGATATTCGCCGTGGGCACGCCGGAGCAGGTGTTCACCGAGGAAAACATCAGGAGCGTGTACGGCGTGGAGGCCCAGGTGGTCACGACGGGGGCGAAGCCCTACGTGGTCCCGCTCGCAGCCTGCAAGGCCCCCATGGCTGGGGAGGGGAGCGATCTGGTAAGAGTGGAAGGGATGGCGCCCGTAGGTCATGCAGAGCCAGCCCTTCCCTCTGACATGTCCCCCTGAGGTGCCGAGCGTGCACCGGGGGACGATCGAGCTCACGTCCCTCTGACGAACACGATCCCGTGGCTGAGCAGGTTCGCCTCCATGAGGGCGACGTTCTCCAGGACCAGCTGCTCCCCGACGATGTCAGTGCACACCGCGTCCCCGTCCCTCATGACTATCCTG
>MVRB01000022.1 GCA_002067635.1 Methanomassiliicoccales archaeon PtaU1.Bin030
ATGTGCTCAGGATCTTGTCCAAGGACTGCTCGGAGCGCACCTCGAAGATGACGTTGACGGTGATCCTACCGCCGATCCGGTCGTCATGGTGGTGCACCACACCTCTGATGTTCCCGTCATTCTTGGAGATCGGCTCCAATGCCGCCACCAGCTGCCCGGGGATGTCCTTCAGCCGCAGGTCTACGTTCACCTTCACACGGTCACCTTCGCTACATCGAGCACACCGCATTCGGAATATTTGATAGTTGATGGCAAGGTGACGTCAGAGAAAAGTTGAGTGATGGCGCCGAGGGGGAGATTTGAACTCCCGAGTCCTTGCGGACACAAGCTTTCCAGGCTTGCGCCTTACCGGTCTGGGCCACCTCGGCCTAGTTTTCCACCCTACCGCTTCATATCATTTAAACCTGTCGGGCTCTGGATTGTCAGAGGGACCCAGCTGTATGGCGTTCTTCACCACGAGCGACAGCTCCTCGATCTTGTACGGCTTGGGCACCACGCCCACGAATCCAAAGTCCTCGTGATTGGCCATAACGGGATCGTTAGAGTACCCGGACGAGACTATTGCCCGGGCCCGGGGGTCCATCTTCAGCAGCTGGCCTATGGTCTCCTTCCCCCCCATCCCGCCGGGGATGGTCAGGTCCATGATCACGACATCGAACTTGCGCCCTTCTCTCATCGCCTGGCCGTATCTTTCCAGGGCCTCCTCGCCGTCGTGGGCCACGTCCACCTCGTAGCCTAGGCTCTGGAGGATGTCCGAGGTCACCTGAAGGATGAACTCTTCATCGTCCATGATGAGCACCCTGCCCGTTCCGGTTACGGGCTTGTCGGCCCTTGGGACTTCAGTAACTTCCCCATCGGTCGCCGGGAGGTAAACCGAGACCTTAGTGCCCTTGTTGACCTCGGAGGTGACCTCGATGGTGCCTCCGTGACGCTTGATGGTGGTGAAAGTGACCGTCATCCCCAGCCCGGTCCCGGTGGCCTTGGTGGTGAAGTAGGGATCGAAGATCCGGGGCAGGACGTCCGGCGGTATGCCCTCCCCATGGTCGATGAAGTCCACGTTGACGTACCTGCCCTCGGTGTCCGGGCCCGGGCGTGAGAGCACGTTGCGCACCACGATCTCCACCGAACCCTTCTCACGGCTCGCCTCCTGGGCGTTGAACAGGATGTTCAGGAAGGCCCTGTTCATCTGACCCTGGTCGATGTTCACCGGCCAGATATCATCTGGGCAGTCCAGGGACCAGGTGATGCTGGAGCCAGTGAAGGCCAGCCTTGCGGTGTCCTCCAGCAGGCCGCGCAGCGTCGTCGGCTTCTGTATGGGCGCCCCTCCCTTGGAGAGGGACAGCAGCTCCTGGGCCACGAACTTGGCGCGGTCCATGGCCATCTCCATATCGTTGATGCGCTCCCGGGACCGTTGCATGGAGCCCTCGCTGTTCTCGATCTCGGTGCGCAGGAGGTACAGCTCTCCGACCACGGACGTCATGACGTTGTTGAAGTCGTGAGCTATACCTCCTGCCAGCGTGCCTATGGCCTCCAGGCGTCCGGCGTTGGCCTCAGCGATCTCCGCCCGGGCCTTCTCGGAGATGTCTCTGAATGTGAACATCTTCCCCATGATCTCGCCCTTGTCGTTGGTCAGGGTAGTGTAGCTGTACTCCATCTGCCACGTCTGCCCGGAATTGTTGCGCATGGCCACTCTGAGGGGTCCGGCCTGACGCAACGTTCGGTAATCGTCCCACTCCCTGTCAGGAAGGGGCACCAGCTCCCTGATGTTCTTCCCGACGCCGTACCTCCTGTTCACACCAATGAGGTCCTCGGCCGCCCTGTTCATGAGGACCACGTCGTCGTTCTGGTCCACGCTGATGACGCCGTCGGCGATGGACTTGAGCGTAACCTCCAGGTTCTCGTTGGTCCTGCTGAGCTCGTCGAGGATCCTCTCCCTGTCCTTCTCTGCCCTGCGGCGCTCCGTCAGGTCCCTGCCGATGATGAAGTACGCTTCCTTCCCGTCGAAGGTGAGAGGGGTCATGCTCAGCTCGACGTCCAAGACCGACTGGTTGGAGTGTATCAGCCTGCCCTCTCCTTCCTGCACACTTCCTCCATCGAAGGCTGCATGGGGCGTGTCCCAATCCCAGGGAGCGTCGAGAACGTCAACTATCTTCATCTTGTTCAGGTCGTAGTCGTTGCGACCCGTCATCTTCAGGAATGCGGGGTTCACCTCGATTATGGAGAGGTCCTTGCTGTCGACCAGGATGATGGCGTTGGAGGAGCCCTCCACTAACGCCCGATATCTTCTCTCCTTCATGATAAGTTCCTGTTCCGATCTGTCCAAGCTCTCCATCATGGTGTTGACCTGCATCCCCAGATCGGACAACTCATCCTTACCGAGCGCTCTTACCCTCCTGTCCTTCGACTCTCCCCTACCGATCTTGTTGATGTCATCGGTGAGGGCATTCAATCTTGAAAGAACGGTGCGCTCGACGAAGACCATTATCAAGATGAAGTTGATGCTGGCCGTGGTG
>MVRB01000023.1 GCA_002067635.1 Methanomassiliicoccales archaeon PtaU1.Bin030
CGAGGATGTTAATACAGGTTACCCCTCGACCCACCACACCCAGCCGCCCCGCTCGGTGGAGACCTTTCCCTTGATGAGTCCCTTTCTGCGCATGACGTTGAGCGTCCTGGCCAGGTCGTCCGGGCAGCGGACACCCTCCTCCGCGAGTAAGTCCTCGAGCTCGATAGTGGTTAGAGCGCGACCTCGCAGCTTCTCGATGATGAGGGAGTAGCGCTCCTCCGGGGAGACCATGAAAGCGCATATGAGAGAAGTAGATAAAGGTGTGGGGTAGGCATGAATTAGATTGACCTATGGCGAGAAGAACGATTTAAAAATAAGAATAAAAAAGAAAGGGATTATTTAATTGGTTTAAACGGTTATGCTCTGGGTATCAATGGTGGATCCGTCCTGGCCCCATATTAGGGTAAGGACATATTCCCCCGTTGCCAAATCAGTACCGCTAGGAGAGGAGATGGTCACATAGTCACCGTTGGCTATCTTACCGTCACCAGTGAGGTCCTGGAGATCGAGGGTATAGACAACGCTGTCGATGGTGAAAGTCATGCCATCAGTGATTACCCTAGCAGCGGGTGACTCAGTCGGCTGTTCTCCATCGATCGTAAGGAGCAGCTTGCAGTCAGAGAACTGGGTGTCCTTGCTGAAGGCGCCGAACTGGAACTTGAGGTCCTCTGCGGACAACTTCTCAGAAGCGGAAATCGTACCAGTGGGCGCAGAGGAACTAGTGCCTCCGAATCCCATGACCATTACATACAATACCGCGGCCAGCACGACGGTGATGGCGACCATCAGGATGGTCGCGATGACCGGGGACACCGCGGAGCGGTTCTTAAAGCTCTTCTTCATCATTGTATAGTCCTCCATTCTTAGGTAGACAAGCTACCAGTATCAGCTACCCTAGTAGCGCTAATAAACATTTTGATGTGAATATCTTTCTATCGCTCTCGAAATCAGCGATGATAATAATTCTAATATAATAACAATAGAAATAGAGATCTAGAGATCATTCTGCGTGACCCAGATCTATGACCTGATCGCACACCAGGTTGAGCATCTCGTGGACCTCGGGGCGGAGCTGCTCCTTTATGCTGAGTATAACGGGATAGGCCTCCTTGGCGCTCAGCCCGCTAATGAGGACGTGAAGGAACTCGGACAGCATCTTGGTGTCGTTGTGGATCGCGAGCGAGTTTATCGAATCCACGACAACGAGCATAGGTGCCCCCTTGAGGCGGCGGGATAAGAAGTCGACCTTGAGGATGACGTTCTCCAGGACGGTCGGGCTCTCCACGTAGATGATCTTGTTGGACGCCCTCTCCATGTCCCCCATTATCATCTGCGATATGGTGTCCACGAAGAGGATGTTGGTGGTGTCGATCTCCAGAGCCTCCAGAGAGGCGTTAATGGTCGTGGCCGGCACCGCGGAGGTGATGTACACGCAGCTGAGCTTCTGTCCCTGGGCGAAGTCGTCCACGAGGCCGCGGAGGACATCGAAGTAGGAGCCCATGGGGAACTCCAGGGCCACGGCCACGGAGGGGCCCACATCGTTGAGGCGCTTGGCCACTGCGGAGCCCACGTCCTCGCTCATAGTCCACCTCTCAGCAGGGGGGTTACGAGCACGCCGCAGGTGGTGAGGTCGATGACGTACTTGGCGCGGGAGTGGCAGGTGGCCTTCATCTTGAGAACCTGCATGGTGCGCAGAAGATCGGAGCGCCTCTCCAGGTTACCGAGGATGATGACCCCGTCGGAGATGATGCTCTCGATGCTGGTGCTGGGATTGGCGTCCGCCACCAGGATCCCCGTGCAGTTCTTGACGTACATCGTCTCCGAGAGGGTCAGCAGCAGGTCCCGGGGGATGGAGTCGTCCTTGATGCCGTAGAATATGGTGTGGTAGGTGTCGATGACCAGCCTCTTGATGCTGTGCTCCAGTATGTACTTGGAGATGTTCTCGCCCAGCTTGCTGAAATCCTCGCTGGTCTCCGGCCTCCCGGAAATGGAGCTACCGTTGAGGAAGTCGCTGAGCTCCAGGAAGGTCAGCATGCCCTTCTCCATGAGCCTGTGGTCGAAGAAGTCGAACTCCGGTACTGACGCTATCAGCTTCTCCGGCCTCTCCACGGTGGTGAGCACCAGGGAGCGCTCGCCCATGGCCGCACCGCGGACGGCGAACTCCAGGGCTAGCGAGGTCTTACCTACGCCCGGGACGCCGGTGACGAGCACCAGGCTGCCGGTGGGTATGCCTCCCCCCAGAATGGAGTCCAGGCCCTCGATGCCGGTGATGCATCTGGCCCGTACCGCGGTGTCTTTCATACTATGAGGAACGAGGCCGGGGGGTAATATTATTAATGAGCTAATTATTATATTTTGAAACCAATAGCTTATCCAAGACCGCCTGGATGTAGTATTATCGGTGGAAATCACGGCGGGGTGGAGACGCCAAAGGATTAAGTGATTCCATATCCTGCTGGATGTCATGAGACCGGTCTTGCAGGTGGCTCTGGACCTCATGCACCTGAAGCGTGCCTTGGAGATAGCCTCCGAGGCGGTGGAGGGAGGGGCGGATTGGATCGAGGCGGGGACCCCGCTCATCAAGTCC
>MVRB01000024.1 GCA_002067635.1 Methanomassiliicoccales archaeon PtaU1.Bin030
GCATGAGCACTGAGATGGTGTCGCCTTCCTCATGGATCGGAGCATCGCTGTCGTCTGACATGACATACCCCTGAGGCAATAACGCCTCGGTGCTTTATCCCTTTATCTCCGGCGGCCGCTCTTGCGGCCGGAAGGTCGGTGCGGTGACGGGGGTGTGGCCCTTCAGCACCGTTCGGTAGAACTCGTATGTCATCGGCTCCCCCTCTTGCAACATCCCGGCGCTGGTCACCTGCCCCAGGAATATGGTGTGGGTGACCGCGTCCAGGGAGGACATCACCGAGACCTCAATGTAGGCAAGGGTATGGGAGAGGACCATGGGGGCCCCGTTGTCGGCCGATCGGTGGGGTATCTCCTTGAACTTCTCCACATCGAAGCCGTGATGGAAGCCGAACAGGTTGATGAGGGACATGGGGGCCGTCTTGCTCAGGACCGAGACGGCGAACGCACCGCTCCTTTTGATCATGCCATGGGTGCGGTTGACCTTGTTAATGCACACCGACACCAGGGTTGGTTCGGAGGCCACCTGGAAAAGGGTGTTGGACACCTGCCCGTTATCGGCGCCCCCTTCCGCTGCTCCGATGATGTACATCCCGTAGGTCAGCTCGTGGAGGGCGCGGCGGTCGATCATCCGGTGATGGTACGGTGCCCATGGGCAATCAATCCTGCGCTGCCAACCGTGCTCCCCGAAGGAGCTTACTCGAACCGCAGGACCTCTGCCGGAGACACCTTGCTCGCCCCTCTGGCCGCGGGGTAGACGCTCAGAAGCGTGGCCACGAAGGCTAGCCCTCCCACCAGCAGTATGGGGCCCCAGGCTATGATGAATTCGAACTCCATGGTACGGAAGCCCGATTCCCATAGCTGGTATCCGACGATGATCCCCAGGATGGTGCCTATACCGATGCCCAGAACGGCCACGAAGGCGGACTCCAGGGCGAAGTTGGTGACCACCATTCCCCTGGTGTAGCCGATGGCGCGCATCATGCCTATCTCGATGGTCCTCTCTCGTATGGAGCGTATGGTTATGATGCCCAGGCCGGTTATGCCGATGATGAGCCCCAGGGCCAGGAAGGCCTTGATGAGGTTGAATATGCCGTCTATCTGGCCGACCACCTGCTGGGCCAGGCTCTTCAGGGGGATGGTGGACACCCCGTACTGCCAGAACTGGTTCTGTAACAGGACAGCCTGCTTCTCGGCGTCCCCGTCCGGGATGAGCTTGATGAGGAAGAGGTTGGTCCCCTCCACCCCGAGGTCCTCCCTCACGTAGTCCTGGTCCATGAATATCCCGTTGAAGGAGCTCTGCTTCATGATGCCCACGACCGTTACGGTCACGCTCTGTCCGGACCCGTCAGCTATGCGCACCGGGTCGCCCACCTTCACACCGGCGAGGTTCCGGGAGCCGAAGCCCATGCCGTACTGGCTCTCCACCTCTCCCGCGGAACCGTCCACTATGGCCAAGGAGGGGTCTGTGAGCACCGCTCGCCACACCTCCAGCTCGGATGAGTACCCGTCTTGGTCCCATTCCTTCAAGGGGTAGTTACCCTTGGTGTACAGCCCCTCATTCACCCCTATGACGCTGTAGAACAGGTCCACCTCGGCCGTGGTGTTGGTGAGGGGGTCCGTGCGCTCTATGGTGACCCTAGGGAGGGCCATGCTCAGCTGTACGATGCTGGTGACGTTGGCCTTGTCCACCAGCTCATCGGTGGAGTTGATGCCATCCCACATGTCCAGGGGGGCCCCCGAGAAAGCTAGGACGTCGAATCCACCGGAGGTCTGATCGATTATCTTCGGAATGCCTACCCCCAGCATCCCCGAGATCATGGAAAGGGTGGTTATTGTGAAGATCACCAGGCCGAAGATGAAGATGCTCAGGGCGGTGCGGACCTTCGCCCTCAGCAGATATGATATGGCGGTCATAATCACCGCTCCGTATCCTCCCCTTGCGGGCACAATGCGGGTGAATATGCGGATGATCTTATCGGAGTTGAACATGACCACGGTGAGCATGGAGATCACCATGAACACTCCCGCGATCACGAACATCTCGATGTTGCCGGTGTAGGGGAACACCTCGAAGCCCTTCGGAAGCCACACGAAGAGGGTGGCCAGCCCAGCAGCGCTCCATGCGATGCGGTCGCCGGCGTACTTACGCATGATAAGACCCACGGACAGCGTGGCCAGGGACAGCCCGCTCTGGGCCGCCGCCAGGTTCTGGCGGTCCATGCCCGCGAGCATGATGACCAGGCCAGTGGCGAGGATGAGCACGCCGAGACGCAACAGGCCCTTGTCATCCCTGAGCCTCGGCGGCTCGGGTATGTTGCGGACAGCCCGGACGATGTTGAGATTGGATATCCTGAAGGTTACGAGGTAGACCGTGACCAGGGTCAGTGTGAAACCGGCCAGGTAGGCGAGGACAAGGGACAGGGGAGCGAAGGTGAAGTACCTGCTTATCTGCAGCCCTCCCATATCGATGACCGCCGTAGCCGCGTGGATGAGGACGTAGGCCAGCACCAGGCCGGCCATAGTGCCTATGATCGAAGCTACGGAGGCATAGATCCATCCCTCGTACGTGAACAGCTTCTGAAGGTGCCCCCGCTTCATGCCCATCGCACGGGCCGT
>MVRB01000025.1 GCA_002067635.1 Methanomassiliicoccales archaeon PtaU1.Bin030
ATTGGGAGTTACCACCGATAGCTCCTCTGCGATCTGCCCGAACCTGAGCGTCCCGTCCCTGAGGGCCCAAAGGATCAGCGGTTTCCACCTACCTGCTAGAATGTCATCGGTCGCTTCGACCGGACCGTGGTACTTCTTCTGAAGCATGAGCATGGCTTCTCTATCGACCGTCAGTATACAAATCTCAACGCGGTCCCTCGCATTATTTATTAGATATTCTTTTTATAGATAATCTCAGTTTATTCATTGCCCTGTTGCCAGAAAAGTGATGGGTGGGGTTCGCGATCATCCGTTCACCTCTACTACACCTCCCCAAGGGCAGTAGCTGGCCAGGGCTATAAGGATACGTTTGAGATGGGTTCCATCCGTTTCATGTAGCCTCAGCGAGAGCGCGCCTCCACCGTTCTGCTCGGTACAACAATAAATAAAGGACGGTGATGTGGGTCGCCCCTGAGGCACGATGTTGTGTGCATTTCCTAATAACCTGGCCTGGGCCGTACGCCCCCATGACATTGCCGGTCTTCCGACCTCCTGACCGGTAGGGGCATCATCCTTGTTCCGCACTTCGGACACCATCTGTCGCTGTTCCCACCAGGGTGGCCAAACTTGTACTCCCCGCATTCTGGACATTTCATCTCAATTCCTCCCCGCCCCACACCTCGACGTTAGATCAGATATCAAATAGCCAACTCCCATCAATGGTCCCTTCTACATACTGGCTGGAAGACGCCCAACCAGCCCCCTTCTGAGGGCATGAACAAATAAGGTCCTGAGGAGCCTTAAAAAAAATAGAAGGCCGCGCCACCTTCTGAGGTAAGGTGATGGGGTTGAGAGCCCCCTGACAGGTCGAGCAAACTCTCTCAATGAGTGCATAGAAAGCTCGTCGCATGAGAAGGTTCCGAACCGCATCTGCCACCTGAGCATCTTGGTCAAGCTAACGAATGAGATTGAGGGTGCCGTAACTACAACTATGCACAGGCAGCTGACCACGGCGGCGAAGGATGTCCCTCCAGAGAAATTATAGTAGCAGCGTACCCGATGTCATCAAAGCGAGAGGGCGGACCGAGGGGTTCTATGTCTGGATGCTGGCACGCGGATCGCGGGGTGCGCTTTGCACCCTTGGGCCGTCCACGCTTGAGCAACGACCGATATGGTTGGCCCACTTCGTCATCTCGGCCTTTAGGTTCAAGACGGGGATGGAGGAAGTTGGTCCGATGAACATCTGAGTTATGCGGCCTCCCGGGATGGTAAGCATCCCGGAAAGTCATCAGCACAGAGCAAACGTCCGATCATGGACCTGGAGATGGGGGCCTGCTCCTGGCGAAGATGTGGGTTATTTCACATGCACTAGAACATGATGCATGAGATCCCACGAGGCCTGTTAGGGACAAAGAGAAGGCTAATAAGACCATGCGGGCGGTATAAGATGCGAGGTAAGGAATGGAGAGAACATCGAAGCAGCCACCTCTGAAGAGGGTGCAGAAGGTATCCGCGAAAGCCGCTGGTGAGGGTGCGAACATTTCAGCTGGGCCCAGTGGCCCGGGCGCGGGCAGGGGGGACGGGGAGAGCTCTGTCCTCGCGGTCATCGACAAGATGCCTGAGCCGTATCGCGGCATGGGTCAGCGTATCCACGCCATCATCAGGAGCGCCGCGCCGGCGCTTACGCCGAGAGTTTGGTACGGGATGCCTGCGTACGCCAGGGACGCAAAGGTCGTCTGCTTCTTCCGGGGCGGGGACAAGTTCGAGGAGAGGTACATGACGCTCGGCTTCAACGAGGTGGCGAACCTCGATGAGGGCCGTATGTGGCCGGTCGCTTTCGCCTTGACGGAGCTGACCGCGGCCGAGGAGGGGAGGATCGCCGCACTTGTAAGGAAGGCTGTGAGCTGAGGATCGACCTTCAAAGAGGGTCCGGACCGATGGGGTCGTGAGGGCGGTCCGGACGTGACCGATCACAGGGCCTGAGATGTTGAACCGGTGAAAGGAGTGGAAACTTAAGGCCCAACATTTTGGGTACTGCTCGTTGCTCCTAGGTCCGCCTCCGTTCGGGCCTGCATCCAGCCTCCGGTGCGCTGAAGGCAGACGAGGGAACATGCGGCGCGCTTTCGCCCAACGGCAGCTCTGTGATCAAGGATGCTGAGGGCCATCTGTTACGAAGATGTCTTTACCTTGTCCATCGGACCGTGGACCGGATCGCCCGGAGCGAACCTGTACATGCCTTTCGGGACCCTCATCTCGAACCTCGCCCCCTTACCGTACTCCCCGGTCTCACGGATGGTGATGCCGGTGATCGCCAGTATCTCCTTGGAGAGGAAGAGACCAAGCCCCGTCCCCTTACCAAAGCCCCGCTTGAAAAGATGCTCCTTGTCGGCTGCAGGGATGCCGTTGCCATCATCCTCATAGATGATGAGAAGGTCACCATCAATGTCCTGGCAGCAGAACCTTGCTGAGATCGCCTTGCCGCCGTACTTCACGCTGTTCTCCAGGAGGTTGTAGAACACCTTGCCGAGCATGGAGTCGGCGAAGAGCTCAAGGTTCTGGCCCCTGTCGCACACACTGATATGTTTAATGTCAAGCGTTCTGACATGATCGGCCACGAGATCGCTTACTTTCTGCCAGCGGGAGGCGGATGACCCCAGCTCCTGGTAGTCCTTGGTGAACCGTATCTGCGCCCAGATATTGTCCGTCGCCTTCTCTATCTTCATCAGCCTGGACCGTACCCCGGGATCGTCGATGTCCTTCATGGCCAGCTCTAGGTTCCCCCTCAGGACGATCAGCTGGTTGTTTATGT
>MVRB01000026.1 GCA_002067635.1 Methanomassiliicoccales archaeon PtaU1.Bin030
AAGTTCCGTGAGAAGCTGGCGCAGGTGGAGTACGTCATCCTGGACGAGATCCACGAGGTGTGCGATTCCAAGCGCGGGGTCTTCCTGTCGCTTACGCTGGAGAGGCTTCAGGAGCTGTGCGCCCGACCCTTCGTGCGCGTGGGCCTGTCCGCCACCCTGGCGCCCATCGAGGAGGTCGCCGAGTACCTGGTGGGCTATGAGGGCGGCAAGCCCCGCGAAGTGAACGTGGTGGAGATCATGCGCCAGAAGGACCTCGACATCAGGGTCGAGTGCCCCACCGAGGACATGACCGCCCTGCCCTACGAGATAGTCAACTCCAAGATGTACGACCAGCTCTTCGAGATGATTCAGGAGCACCGCACCACCATCGTTTTCACCAACACCCGGTCGGGCACGGAGACCGTGGTCTACAAGCTGAAGGAGAGGGGCCTGGAGAGCATAGAGGCCCACCACGGGTCCCTGGCCAAGGAGATCAGGCTGGACGTGGAGGAGAGGCTGAAGAAGGGAGAGCTGAAGTGCGTGGTCTCCTCCACCTCCCTGGAGCTGGGCATCGACATCGGGTTCGTGGACCTGGTGGTCCAGATAGGGTCGCCGAAGTCGGTGGCCAAGGGCCTCCAGCGCATAGGGCGGAGCGGGCACGGTCTCGGGCTTACGTCCAAGGGCCGCATGCTGGTGTTCGAGAAGGACGACCTGGTGGAGTGCGCGGTGCTGTGCCGGGCCGCTCACCGCAAGCACATCGACCGCGTGGCCATCTCCGAGAACTGCCTCGACGTGCTCTCCCAGAGCCTCGTGGGAATGTCCCTGGAGCAGAGGTGGGACGTGGACAAGGCGTTGGAGGTGGTGCGACGTTCGTACTGCTACCGCAACCTCCCCAAGCAGCAGTACCTGGAGGTGCTGAAGTACCTGGGTAGCAAGGACGCCTTCGAGGGAGTGTATCCAAAGCTGTGGTACGACGAGGCCGAGGGGCGGTTCGGCCGCCGGTCCGGCTCCCGGATGATCTACTTCCTGAACCTCGGCACCATACCGGAGGAGGCCAACTACAAGGTGTTCACCGAGAAGGGGGGGCTCATCGGCGACCTGACCGAGAAGTTCGTGGAGAGGCTCTCCCCCCGCGACGTCTTCGTCCTCGGAGGAAAGTCGTACGAGTACGTTAGGACCAAGGGCATGAAGGCGTTCGTGAGGGAGGCCGCCGGCCGCAAGCCCACGGTGCCCACGTGGAGCGGCGAGCTCCTGCCCCGCTCCTTCGACCTGTCGATGAACATCGCCGTCTTCCGCCGCGAGCTGATGCACAGGCTGGGCCGCGAGGACGTGGAGATAATCGAGTGGCTGTGCTCCTTCGGTATCGACCACGGCTCCGCCCGCTCCATCCTCTCGTACTTCCGGGAGCAGAAGGCCGCCTGCGACTTCATCCCCAACGACAAGGAGCTGGCGATAGAGGGGTACATCGACATGAGCGGCAACCACAGCGTCATCTTCCACTTCCCCTTCGGGCGCCGGGTCAACGATGCCCTCTCCCGGGCATACGCGTTCATGCTCACCCAGCAGATAGGCGGGAACGTTTCGGTCACCGTAACCGATGATACCTTCATGGTCTCCTCGCCCAAGCGCATCGAGCTCAGGGGGCTGGAGGGCATCGTCCGTTCAACGATGCTGGAGGACGTCCTGATGAGGGCTATCAAGGACTCGGAGCTGTTCAAGCAGAGGTTCCGGCACACCGCCTCCCGCAGCTTCATGATCCTCCGCAACTACAAGGGGAGGGAGGTGTCCGTGGGCAGGCAGCAGGTGCGCTCCACTTACCTCCTGGAGGCGCTGAGCAGCATGAAGGGCGTGCCCGTCATCGACGAGACCTACCGGGAGATAATGGAGGACGTGATGGACATCAAGAACGCCCAAAAGGTTCTGCGGTCCATCGAGAGCGGCGAGGTCAAGGTGAGGTCCATTGACTATACCTCCACGCCCTCCCCGTTCGCCCACAACGCGGTCCTGGCGGGGATATCGGACATGGTCCTCATGGAGGACCGCGGCGCCCTCCTCAGGGAGCTGCACCGCAAGGTGCTCTCCAAGGTCATGGGCTCCGAGGTCTCGGAGTTCGAGTTCACCGAGGATCAGGTGGTGCCCTACTTCCGCAAGCGGCTGGGTGTGGTCACCAGCAAAGAGGAGCTCCTCTCCCTTGTAAAGCGGGCCGCCCCCATCAGGGTGCTCAAGGAGAAGGGACGCAACGTGTACCCTTACACCATCTCCTCGCGTGAACAGGTGGACGCGTGGTCCCGGGAGCTCATCGAGGAGGGGGCCATCTCCTCAGTATATATCGACGACGCCTACTTCGTCCCCACTGAGGACCTACCAACTTACAACTCGGTGCTGTCCCGGGACCGCACCCTGGGGGAGCTGGAGCGGTCGATGCTGGAGGAGCTATCGGAACCGCGCACGCCGCAGGAGCTTGCTGAGGGGCTGAGCATCGCCAGCGACAAGGTCTATCCTGCGCTGCGCAAGCTGGAGGCGACGGGGGCGGTGGGGCGCGTCCTATACCACGATGGTAAGTGGTCGTACCGCCGGCGGGAGGTCGAGCGCAGGCCGCGCCAGGAAGCCCTGGACGAGGTCCTGCTGCGCCACCTGGAGTGCTTCGCCCCGGCCACCGCGGAGGAGATCGCCTACTTCTTCGGCCTCGATGATGCCGAGGTCCGCCAGGTCCTGGACGACCTGTCGCAGGAAGGCCGCGTGGCCAAGGGCCGCTTCCTGGTGTCCGAGCACGAGCAGTACATGCTCAAGCGGGACTACCTGCGCCTCAAGACCAACGACCTGAAGGCCTACGACCACCGAACCGTGGAGAGGTACCGCCGCTCCAAGCTGGAGCGGGTGTTCCC
>MVRB01000027.1 GCA_002067635.1 Methanomassiliicoccales archaeon PtaU1.Bin030
ACCGGGGCGCTGATCGTCCTGCTGCTCTTTGCATTCCCCATCGGGCTCATCTATCTGGCTATCCGATGGAAGCGCAGATGTCCCATCTGTAAGACTCCAGACGGGATGCTCATGGCCCCGTACTTCCCGCAGCCCCAAGGAACGTTCACCCAGACCGGAACTGGCCAGCTATATCAGGCCGCCCAGCCGCCACAACAGGGGCGGTATCCATGAGCGAGACCATCCCTTCCGAGTCCTCGAAAGACCCCCTGTGGGTGGTCGCGCACCTCTACATGGATGACATGCTGGACAAGCACCTGGACCCGGTGGATGACATGCCGAGGGTCATCACCAGGCTACAGTACTTATTGAACATGGAGCTGAGGCGCAGAGCACACCAGGACGCGGACGCCAGATGGCATGAGGACACCAACAACGCTCTCGAAGCAATGAGGGCCGGGGCGGTGGTACGATGACAGTAACGCAGAGGATGTTCGCGGACCTTCATAGGATGCTTCCGCATGGTCCGTTAGCAGTGGGCACAGCGTGGCACAGGCGCAGGGGGTTATCTCCATGACCGAATCCCAAACATTCGAGTGCGCGAACTGCAACGATAGATACCTCATCGTCGGAAAGGAGCACGTCATCCACAAGGGTGAGGGTGAGCTTACGGAGAGGAACTTCCGCATGGCGTTCAAGGTGAACGTATCAGAGTTCAAGTGTGCCGTGTGCGGGGCCGAGTACAGCAACGACCGGTGGCATAGGAAGATCAAGGACGGCAACGGCCACTTTTATGAGGAACGGGTCAACGGGGAGTGGACCATCACCCCCTGGTGTGAGGAGCGGACCAAGAGGGAACGGGAAGCCCTAGAGAAGGTCAGGAAAGCGCAGGAGAGCATCAAGCAGAAGCAAGGGCCGAAGAGGGACGGGAGGCGCAGAGCATGAGTAAAGCATCTATCCACTGCCCCTGCTGCCGCCGCCCCTACAACAGCGACCGCCGGAGCGACAACCGGGACAGCTGCATAGCGCACATGGTCCGGGTGCATGGGCTGGAACGGGGCAGGGCCGTCGAGCTGCTTATCGAGTCAGGTGAGATCAGGCCAGGGTGCCCGCTGGAGCAAGCGTTGAAGGAATGGGACGAGCTGGTAAAAGCGGGGGTGCTGAGGCCATGAACAAGAGCCTTGACGCCATGCTCATCGAGGCCGCGCACGCCACCGGGCCGCTGACCAACAGCTACCGCATCATCGATTACATGAAGAACAGGAAGTTCTACAACATCCCCATGCCCGGCCACGTCAGCAGGCGCATCCAGCAGTTAGGCATAGCGCGACCGACCGGGAGGAAGATACAGTTCGACCGTGCCAGAAGCTCGACCATAAACGAGTACGAGGTGCCGCGATGAGCGTCACCGTGGAGATACTGCGCGAGACGCCCCCCATCTACCAAGACAGCGGCTACCCCCTGGAGACAGAGGTCGGCAAGCGGTACGTCCTGGACGATGAGATGGCCGCAAAGCTCATCCAGCACAAGTACGCCAGGGCGGTGAGCGAGGAATGAGTTATATTGAGGTGATAGAGAGAGCACCAAAGATCATGGTGTGGGATGGAGCAATGGACCCCTCATGGTGCAATGCCGTCGAGCTGTGGATAGATTTCCATCAACCATATAGGCACTGCATAGCGAAGTATGATTGTGTCTTTGCGTTGAATTGTGACGGCCCCGAAGATTGTGCCGCATATCTGCCGGAGGATGAGGACGAATGAACGACCCAGAGCCGGACGACAGTGTGCCCCCGCTCAGCGACCATCAACCCAAGGCCGTCAAGGTGGCCGAGCTCCAGGCGAGCGAGAACAACTGGAAGGCATGGGGCTACACCCCAGGACCGCCGGAGGTCAACGTCACCATCGGGGAATCGCCGCGCCTGTCCTGCATCTATGACGTTCTGGCCGACACCAAGAGCAAGCTCGAAACCTGCGGCCTGGTGGTCAAGTTCCACCTGGACGCGGACCACCGGGGGCAGATCGAGGCCACGCTGGAGGCGCATGAGCCGTACAAGTCCCAGGGGGTGAAGGCGTGAGCGAGACACACACAGGAAGCGCCCCCTGGGACGGGCTGTTCGACCTAAGCAAGTATCGGAAGTGCGGCATTAGGGTGCGGGTTCTTGGGTATGTTGCCCTGGAGGATGAGTTATGGTAGCGACCGCGACCTCCCGCGCCGCCTTCCACAGCAAGCGCGGCGACGGGACGCAGAAGCAGCTCATCCTCAACGCACTAGCGGAGCACGGCCCCCTGTGCGACCGCGAGATAGCGGAGCTGACCGGGCTGTCGGAAGCCCGCATACCGCCCCGGAGGGGGGAGCTGGTCAAGGCCGGGGTGGTCAAGTGCCTGGGCACGGAGCGCAGAGGGCTGAACGCGCTAGCCGTCGAGATATGGGGTTTGGACATATGAACGAGAGGACATTGACAAAGGATGAGTTGATGGAGCTATCGAAGGAGAAGGCTGGGGGTTCACCATGACCCCCGACCAGGCCATCATCGACGAGCTGACCGAGGCGTACTTGTCCTTCCGCGACAGGTTCCAGGGCATCAATGACTGGTCGGACGAGCGCGAGCACCGCACCGCCCTGAGCATGACGGCGAACTATGCTAAGATAAGGGCGGCACAGATTAGACAGACAAACATCACCTGGCCAATCATCAACCCATATCCTATTCAGCCGCTAGGACCGTATTATAGCATACAAGGCGGTGAGCAAAAGTGACCGCCACCCTGCACATCAAGCCCCCGAGGAGGGGGGAGAGGAGCCACGGAGGGTGGTGGCTCGCCGTCGCCGCAGGGACGCAGAAGGCGTTAGACGATAAGCCATACGCGATGTTCGACGGCCCCATCAAGGTCGATGCAGAGTTCAAGCTCCCCCGGCCCGAGGCCCGCTCCAGGGACCATTACCATCAAACGAGCCCGGACATATTCCTCCTGGCCGACTCGCTCAAGGGCCTGGGGGATGGCAAGCTGTTCTCGCGGCCCACCCAGGTCATCGAGCTCAACGTCACCAAGGGGTACGGGGACGGCTACGACGTTGGCGTGGACGTGGAGGTGAGCGGGGGATGAGCTATCCAGAAGACATCCCCAAGGACAATAACGCCGCCCTCGGCCTGTTCCTCATCACCATCGGGGTGCTGATGGCGGTGGTCGTCATCATGGCGGGGTGGGTGCGATGAGCGAGATAGCGTTCTGTCAGCACTGTCACCGCCCGGTGTGCGGTGTCAAGTACGGGGACCGCCTGATACTATACCTCGATCGCTTCAAGTCCCTGCCGGAGGATTTGCGCGAGATCAAGGAACCCATGCGATTCTCCGCCCACGGCCTGAGCGATACGTTGGGCATCCCCATAGCGGCAGTCTACCGCACCAAGGACGACCTCATAGAGCTGGGTTACCTGGACATCACCAGGAACTGGCTTCTGACGAGCAGCGGTAAGAGAGTGTACCTATACTCACTGACCGACAGGGGACGGCGCTATGCGGCAGAGCTGAGAACGTTCCAGCAGAGAGTGGCCGAGGCGCTTCCGTGAACTGCGTCCACTGCGGGCGGGAGCTGCACGGCAAGCAGGAACGAAACTGCTCCAAGCGCTGCTGCGATAACGCCAGCAGTTACCGGACATACTACAGGCGCAAGCTCTATCAGCCGGGCGAGGCGGCCAGGACAGCGGAGCGCAAGCGTCTGTACGCCAGGGCGTGGCGCAAGCGCATGGTGCTGGAGGGCCGGTGCTCCAGGTGCGGATATGACAACGACCGCTTGGACGAGGGCCGCCGATTATGCTCATCCTGCTACGCGCTGCTAAAGGTGTCGAGATGAGGACGCTGAACTTCATCAGCAACACCACCACGGAGCGGGACGAGCGCGGGAACGTGTCCCTGGTCAAGATGCCCCACAGAGCGTTGCCATCGAGCTTCCACATGTTCATGGCCAACGACTTCCACGTGGGCAACAGCGAGACGAGCGAGCACGCCATCGAGCAGTTCATCCATGCGGTCAAGAGCAAGAAGAACAGCTACGTCTACCTCCAGGGGGACCAACTGGAGTGCATCAACATTTCCGACCCCCGCTTCGACCTGGACGTTCATTCCGGGCGAGGGCCGAGGGTCAATGTCATGCGCGACGCGTTCATGGAGCTTTTGGAGCCAATAGCGGACCGCGTCATACTCATCCTGGACGGCAACCACGAGCGTAGGCTGAGGAATTTGTTCCAACCTAACCTGGACATAGCCAAGGCGTGGAACACCGTGTATGCCAATGGCACGCTGGCCAAGCTCATCTTCCCAGGGTTCCGCATATGCGCGTGGCATGGGAGCGGGTTCATCGGCTCATACGCCGGAGATCAGAAGCAGCGGCATGTGAACGAGCAGATAGCGTTGAAGCGCAAGCTTAGGCGATTACCGGCGCAGGACTGCGAGGTCATCACCTGCGGCCACTACCACCGCCTCATCCTCAGCGAGCCGGACCCTAGGCTGCTGCTCGTGACCGACCAGGAACGGAACCAACTGGTCAGCGACTACACCAGGCCGTCGCGCATATGGCTGGACCAGGAGCGGGGGCTGTACCGCGTCCCGGAGGAGGAGCGCTATTACGTCTGCACCGGCTCGTTCCTGCGCGGCTACTCCGAGGATATGCCCAGCTACGTCGAGGATATGGGCCTGGAAGCTACTGAGCTGGGGTATGGCCACATCGAGGTCAAGAACGACAAGTTGCTCAAGGTCGAGACGGTGAAGGTGACGCCATGAGCTGGACCTGGAGGCGCAAGAAGAAGGAGAGCACCTATCCGATGCTGGAAACCCTGGACCTCACCAGGGTGTGCTCGCTGCTGGCCCCGGAGTTCGGGTGCACCGAGCTGGTCATTCAGGAAATGAACATCGAAAGCGCGGACGATGGGGTGAGCGTGGTCATGAAGCTAAAGATAGTGGGGTGGTGAGATGGGAGAGAAAAGAGCGTTCGAGGGGCTAGTAATGGACTGCAAGGTGAACGGGCCGCACATCGTGGGGGCCGACGGAGTGCTCCTGGGCATAGTGATGATGAGGGACATCCTCGGAGGGTTGGAGGGCAAGCGCGTGCGCATCACCGCCGAGGTCATAGATGACGATCATTTAGAAATGGAAAAGCTGGAGCGTGAATGATGTGTGACTATGTCCAGGAGGTGGAGAACCTCAAGGCGGCGGCATTGAAGTTAAGGTCCGTGACCGTGAGCAACAAGAAGGATGTCGTGAACGTGGACCTCAGCGGGGCGTTCCTGTATGCCATCGGCTTCGTGGAGGGCGTCACGGACGGGATGCTGGCTTGCGCGAACACCAAGGAGGACGTGCAGGAAGCCGGCAGGAGCGCGGAGCGACTGGTGTTCCTGGTCATCGGGGAGGGGGCCAAGGCTCTCAAGACATCATTGACCGACCCGGAGGGGTACGCTTAGATGGGTGGGTATAGGCGGCAGATAAGGAGAGCATGCTATAGGCTGGGGAGACACGGGCGTGCGTTCAGTTATCACGACATAATGACCGAGCTTCCCGACGGCCCATACAGGCCGACCGAGCGGCAATTGATACGAGAATTACAGCATGCCAATTATCTAGTGGTAGCGGAGGAAGGAAAGTGGAGAAGGGAGACGAGATACATGCTCAAGATATGGAAGGAGGCCGAGGATATGGATGATGAGGCTGGTGCTTTGGAGACGCTGAACAAGCTGTCGACAGAGACGCCAAACCTGTGCAGCATCACCATGAGCTATCAGAATGGCGGGGTAGTGGTAGATCAAAGCCTGGACATCACCGTCCGTGGGGACAGGGATAACGCCAGGATCGCGTTCAGCTTCATGTTCCCAGAAGAGGTCGATAAGGAGGGGAACATACACCTAAAGGTCAATCGGCAGGCTTTGAGGAACATGTCCTGCGTCTATGACCCCAGCACCGGCCACATAATGTGGCTGGATGAGGGGGACCATCATGTGGAGATGAGGGCCAACAGGGACGCCAGGGATTGCGGGCATCTCATCAATGCCATACGAGCGAACGGGGGGATAAGATACTTCGATCTGAGCGGGAGGAATGATGGATGACCATCGATGAGCAATTGGCGGACGAGCTGATAGAGGCGTTCTGGTACTTTAGGAACATGACATGGAAGGGCAAGAACCCCCCGTCAGAGGTCAATGTCCGAACGGCCATAAACTTGACGTATGATTATGCGTGCATGAGAGCGGGGGGCGTCAAGCCCATTCAACAGGGGCCAGAGCCGTCGTGTGTGCTGAACCCCCCGGAGCAGTATGTGCCACTATCAGAGAGAGGGGACGGCGATGGGCAGTCCTGAGCGGGCCGAGGAGATAGCGAGCGAGCATCACCCATTGTTACAGGGCATCGTCAAGCGTGCCTTCGCCAAATGCGGGAACTGTCAACGGCGTATCGAGTGCGGGAACAAGCTGATAGACATGGACAGGGCCGTCAGCACCATCCTGAGTAATGAGCGTTCCGACACAACATCCATAGTATCTAGGGGTGCAGGGAGCGTGCTCTATAACCAATGCCGCGTCTGTGACAGGCTGGAACGGTGCATAGGGTACTGGTATCCAGGCGAGCACGGTTTCTCAAGGAGGATGCTTCTGTCCATGTTCCGGGGCATCGAGAGCGAGGACGAGGCGGCACGGCTCATCGAGGGCGTGCTGCGTGACCAGGGCATCACCTCCGGGATGCTGCTGAGGCGGGTGATGAGGATGTGGCTGGAATGTGATGAGGGCGATGGGTATATCACGGCGGTGGAAGTTATGAAGAAGAGGGGGAAGGCGTAATGGCCCGTCCGACATTGTTCAATGAGAATCGAAAGAGGCGATTCTTGGATGCGATCAGGCAAGGCGACTCTTTCAGAGCCGCATCCGCTTGCGCAGGCGTCAATCACCAGACGGTCTATAAATGGTTGAAGAAAGCCGAGGGGAGGGATGCTCCTTCTGAATTTGTAGTATTTTTAGACGAGTACAAAGCAGCGGTCGGGGAGGCCGAGGACTATTATGTAAGCAAGCTCAAGGCCGCCGCGGATCAGGGCAATACAACGGCTGCGATATTCATGCTCAAATCCATCAATCGTGAGAGATATGGCGATCAACAGAGAGTGGAGACCAGGGACCGCACGGGTGAGCCGGAGGAGGTGAGCGAGGACGAACTCATCAGGCGCATGTATGGGCGACCGGAGGCGGTCGAGCATATCCACGCTCTCATTGAACTCGTGGACGTTAAGCCCCGGAATGTGGGCAAACGTGATAAGCCAGAGGCGGTGGACGATGCCGCCTCACTTGAAGCTCTTAGATAAGGCCCTGACCAATATCGCTTACGGCATATGGGATAGGCTCATAGTGGAGATGCCCCCTCGTCACGGCAAGAGCGAGCTTGTCAGCAGGTACTTCCCCGCATGGTATCTCATGCACTGGCCGGATAAACGCATTATCCTGACCTCATACGAGGCGGACTTTGCGGCGCAATGGGGCAGGAAGGCTCGCTCGCTTCTAGAGGAGCATGGCGGTAAGGTCCAGGTCTCCAAGGGTAGCAGTGCCGCCGACAGGTGGGAGATCGAGGGACACATGGGGGGGATGCAGACGGCAGGCATCCGAGGGCCGATCACCGGAAAAGGCGCGGACCTCCTCATCATAGATGATCCGGTGAAGAACGATGAGGAAGCCAGAAGCGAACTGATGAGAGAACGGAACTGGGACTGGTACACATCGACCGCTCGTACCAGACTGGAACCGGACGGGGCGGTGGTGGTCATTATGACCAGGTGGCACGAGGATGACCTCGTGGGCAGATTGCTCGCGGACATCGAGGGCGATAAGTGGAATGTCATCCGACTACCCGCCATCGCGGAGCCAGATGACCCTTTAGGCCGTATAGAAGGTCAGGCGCTATGGCCGGAACGGTTCGATGAGAACGCGCTGGAGGCCATACGCAAGGGCATGTCGCCTTATTACTGGAACGCACTATATCAGCAATCGCCAACGGCCAGGGGCGGGAACGTGATCAAGGACGAGTGGTGGCGGTACTATGATATGCACGCCGTGGAACCATCGTTCTTAAAGGGTGCGAGGTTCGTCATCCAAGCATGGGACACGGCGTTCAAGACCGGACAGGATAATGATTTTAGTGTATGCACCACCTGGGCCGAGATGACATCAGGAGCATATCTACTGAGCATGTGGCGCGGGCGAGTGGAATTTCCTGAGCTGGTCAAGACATCGAACAATCTCATCGACACATGGAAGCCTAACGCGGTCATCATCGAGGATAAAGCATCAGGGCAATCCCTCGCCCAAGAGCTGCAGCGCACCGCCCGCGTTCCCATAATCCCCATGCCTGTGGACAAGGACAAGGTTGCGAGATGCTATGCTGTAACGCCGGAAATCGAAGGAGGCCGCGTGTTTTTACCGAGGGATTTGCCAGGGCTCCGTGAACTTCTTGCGGAAACCGCAGCTTTCCCCAATGGAGTGCATGATGATATAGTGGATTCGATAGTACTGGGATTGTCCTATATCGTTCAGAAGCGTAATTCTATAAGCAGGATAGTGGCCAAGCCCTCCGCAGCTTACCGCAACCCATACGCGCCGAGATAGCGGCAACGCCCCAAAAACCCGCTGGAAAAGCGTAGATTTTACCGCATCTATAAATAACAGTGCAGACTGCTAGTTAAGGATGGGAGTATCGAGCGAGCGGCAGGGCATCCTCCAAACCATCCGGTCACGTCTAGGTTTCTCCTCCATCATCGATAGGCGCTACGATACACAATCCCGCCCGCGCGACCCCATCACCCTGACCGTAAGCACAAGAGAGAGCAAGCCCTTTCAGCAATACACTGAGGTCAAGCGCGACCTGGCCTGGAGGCAGGAGCTATACAACCTCCGTCAGCGCAACGGCGTGGCCGCGAACATCATCGACGCCTACGAGCATGGCATCTGGACCAACGGCTGGAAGATCGAGGCGTCCGAGGGCATGGAAGACCTAGCGGAGCGCGTGACCGAGCGCTTGCAGAAGATACGCGCGGAGAGCGCGCTCCGTACCATGACCAATGACGGCCTCGCCTTCGAGTACGGCGTGGCCGAGAAAGCGTACTCCCAGGACATCTTCACCGACCCCCGATTGCTGCTGGTCCCCCGTTCCTCGCACAAGTTCATCCTCATCACCAACCGCCAGGGTACGCTCGTGGCGGCCCGGCAGTTCGGGGACGACGGCAAGGTCCGCGCGGAATTGCCGGTGGAGAAGGCGGTCATCCTCTGCCCGTTAGGAGCGTCGGAGGGCTCCGGGCGCTCATTGCTCGCCCAGGCATACGAACCCCTCATCTGGTGGGACAAGGTCAGCCGCTCCAGCGCCGACAGCATCTATCGCCACGGATACCCGGTATGGGACGTCCAGGTGGCGGGGCCGGACGGCAAGCTGGCACCGCTGGACGTGATGACCGGGGCCGAGCAGGTCACGGTGGACCTCAACCCCAACAGCGAGCTCATCACCAACGCCATGAGCAAGATAGCTGAACTGAATAGTGGCGGCGTCCCGCTCGTGGACAAGTACGGGCAATGGGCGCTACAGCAGATATGCGCGACCACTGCCATCCCTGCTGAGTATTTCGGCCTGGGCGGGGGCGAGACCGGGCTGCTGGCGGAGTTCAAGCTCAGGATATTCTACGACCGCATAACCAGCATCCAGCACAACCTGGAGCCGCAGATAGATGACCAGCTCATAGATCCCATAGTCCTAGAGGAGGGCGGAGCGCCGGGCGATTGCCACTTTGTGTTCAATAACCCCAACCCGGAGAACGATCTAAAGAAAGCCCAGTTCTGCCAGCTCCTCCTCCAGATCAACCCCCTGGACCCCGTGGTGGACACGCCGTGGATACGGGACTACATGGGAATCAAGCAGCCCGAACTGGAGCAGGGCGACCCATTCCTGGACCTGTTCAAGCAGGACGGCCAGGGTGAGGCCGACCCCTTCCTAGATATGTTCAAGCGCCAGGGAGGTGAGCAGGTTGCCAAGTCCGGCTAAGCGCCTCCGGCCGAACGACCCCATGGGAATCAGGGCGATGGAGGCCCGCAACATGAGGGCCACGGTCAAGGGCATCGACGAGCTGATAGCCAAGGTCTACGCCGTGGCCAAGGAGCGAAACATCACCGACCCGCAGGTCATCCAGCGCATGGTGATGAGGGAGGCCCAGGCATGGGGCGAGATGGGGAAGCGCCTGGCATTGGAGCGCATAATGCGGTCCCGCCAGGCGGGGAGGGCGCACGCCAGGGAACTGCTCAAGGTATTGGGGCTGGAACCGCCGTCCGACATGGCCTCGGACCTCATCGGGCGCGACTCGCTCGCGGAGCAGATGATGAGGCTCCAGAACGATTACGAACTGCTCAAGGCCGAGCTTATCCAGGATCTCAGCGACGCGCTCCTGGGCGTGACGCAGGTGAGCGAAAGGGAGGCCAAGGTATCCCTGAGAGTAGGGACAGCAGGCACGCGCAACCACGCTCGGCAGGTCGCGCACGCGGAGACGGTCAATCCCTTCAGGGCATCGGCGCTGGAGCAGTACACGCTGGTCGGCGTGACCGTGCTGGAGTGGTACACTTCCCTGGACGAGAGGGTGTGCGACGAGTGCCGGGAGCGTCATGGGAGGAAGTACCCCATCGACCGCGTGCCTGAGCCACATTTCGGCTGCCGCTGCGACCTCCTGCCCACCGACGTGGAGATGTACCGCTTAGAGGAGGTGAGGGTTCCAGCATGAGCGAGAGCGAGCGGTTCAGCTTCGCCATCCCTATAGATTCGCATTTTGAGGAACTGCCGGACGGGGGCCTGCTGGTGCATGACGTCCCCATAATGTGCGAGGGGACGTGGGTAGGCATGGAGAACAAGCGTACCACGTTCACCGCCGAGGTGCTGCGTTCCCGCGCAATGAACTGGAAGGACAATCTGGTGTGGAACCGCCACCAGCTTTTACCATGGGAGAACCGCCCGGCGAGCGATTCCATAGGCGCGGTCATCAATCCACGATTTGAATCTGACTTTCGGACCGTCCTCCAGGACGGCACCGTTTTCCAGGGCGCCGCCGTGCTCGGCGACGTCCTCCTGCACCGCAAGACCGACGCCTCGCGCGATGCAGCCGTCCTTATCAGACTCCCCCAGGACCAGGGCGGGTTCCGCATGGTATCCGCCGAGCTGTCCAACGCCAAGACGAGGTGGGACGCCTCGACGCAGTCGTTCATCATGGAATCGTTCGACTTCGACGGGCTGACCATCCAGCGCAGGGGGGGATGCAAGGCGTGCAACATTCCGGCGTATTCATCGCCGGGGGGAATAGAAATGGGGAACGATGGAAAGGTTACGGCCTCCTCAGCATCGAACGCCTCTGTCACCGCGACCAGCACCGCCGAGACGGTGTGGACGGCCTCGACACCGAGCGCTCAGTATGCCGAGGGCGCGCCGCCAGAAGCACCAGCCCCGCCCGCTCCCGGCGGCGGCGCTGACGATCCCATGTCCATCCTGAAGAGCTGTCACCAGATGCTTCAGGAACTGCTCTCGTTGGAGAAGGGAGAGCAGGGCATGGGCGAGGGCGATAAGTCCGAGGGAGGAAAAGAGGATGAGAACGACGGCAAGGAGCGGATGTCCGAGCCTGAGGCCCCTAAAGTAGACTTTTCCGAATGGGAGAGGAAGGTGGCCGAGAGGGACGAGGAGATACGCAAACTAAAGGCCATCATCGACAAGGCCAACAGCAGGCCGGGCGAGACCATCACCGGGGGTCCAGTGAACTTTTCCGAGGCCCCTGGGAACAAGAACGTGTCCGCGCGTCTGGAGATGTCCGGGCACAACGCATCACTGAGGGGGAAGAGGTTCTAAATGACAGCAATTTCCGCAATGCCAGATATTCTGACCGTCGTAGAGGGCGACTACAAGGCGCGCTCCTACATCGCGGGCGGCACCATCTACCGTGGCTCCGCCTGCACCGTGGACTCCAACGGCAGGGCCGTGGTCTGTCCCATCACCGGGACCACCAAGCCGTGCATCGGAGTGGCCCTGGACGCCGCGAGCGCATACCAGCCCGTGACCGTGGTCTATGAGGGCGTGGTCAACGTGGCCAATGCCGATGACACTACGCCGATAGCCATCGGTTCCCAGGTATCGGTCAAGGCAGGGACCGCCACCTATGCCGGGGCGGTCATCGTCGCCGGGTCGACACCTGACACTCAGATCATCGGGACCGCGCTCACCACCATCGCGGGTGGGTCATACGGCAAGATCCTGCTGAAGCTGAGGTGATGACATGGCCGACAATTCTAACCTGATAGTCAAGTGGGACTCCAACTACACCTTCGCCTCCGGCGCGGGCGAGTTCGGAGCACATCAGTATGACGTCATCCCGGCCAGCAAGCAGCTGGAGATGATGGTCAAGGTCTTGGAAAAGAGGGTGGACGTCCGTACCGCCAACGCGTTCTACAACGCCCTGCCGGAGAAGCTGGCATACGCGGACTGGGACGCCAACGGATACGCCACTCTAACTGAGGTGTCGAAGAAGGATCTGAACTTCATCGGCCCCAACTCCGGCGCGTCCAACAGCACCGTCACCGGGCGCGGTGTGGTCAGCATCCTGGCCGCAGATACCATCCAGGAAGGTGCTATGGCATATACCTGCGCGGAGCAGGCCGTCAAGAAGCGCGACATGACCGTCCCCATGGAGACCATGCCCTTCTTCACCTCCACGCCCTACGGCGCGCCCGTGTCCGCCGGTTCCGAGGCCGTGGACATCGCCCAGGACATCGGCAAGAACATGCTGAACGTCAACACCTTCCGCTTCATGGCCAAACTGGGCCGTGAGCTGGTGAACGACTCGACCAGCAACATCAAGGCCGCCGCGCTCAAAGAGCTGGGCAAGTCGCAGACATTGACCCTTAACCGCTGGGTGTTCACCAGGCTTGCGGACTTCGCCGGGATCTCCGTCGGTGTGGCCGCCAGCGGCAGTGACGCCACCAACATGATCGACGCCGTCCTGCTCGCGCAGAGCAACTGCGCCGACTATGGCTTCATGGCCGATACCGCCGTCCTATGGCCCAACGCCTGGTATCAGGTGTATAGCAAATTGATACCCATGTACAACGAGTACAGCATGGAGCAGATCGAGGGCAAGAGGGCGCTGGCCTACGGAGGGTTGACCTTCCACAAGTGCGCCGTGTCCGCAGCCGCCGCCTACGAGGTGCCGGACGTAAGCACCGGCTACAGCTTCGGGTGGTCCACCGCCAGCACCGCCAAGACCACATCCAGCATCGGCGCGTTCGTGTTCGAGAAGGAGCGCGCCGGTGAGCTGGGCGTGCTGGAGGAGATGCAGCTGGAGGAGTTCGATGACCCCGTGAAGTACCTGGTCAACCCCATCGTCAACTCTCGGTGGGACTTCAAATGCTACAAGGATGACCAGATCAGCACGAGGACCAACGCCTACTCCGTCGGAGTGGTGTACAAGCACAGCTAGACGGGCCGATAGGCCGTCAAACCCTTTCCAATCTCCTTTCATGGCGGTGTGTGTGTGGAACTGAACATGCGTAACAACGGAAAGGTTCTCAGCCAGAAGCATAGGCAGGTCATAGAGAGGGGGTGCATCAGCGCCGACCGCGTGACCGATGAGGAGCGCGAATGGGCAGGCATCACCAGGGCCGACGGTCAGAGGATAGACCCCAACATGTTCCGCTCCACCACTGACCCGCCCGGTTCTAGGTACATGACCGCCAACACCGTGGACCTGCGGGAAGCCTCGCCATACAGGAAGGACGGGAGCGTGAGGCACAGATGAGCATAACCGCTGATGACCTGACGGACTGGCTCGGTCCCACGTTCTACAACCCCGACGGGGTGAGCGGCCCGGTCCTGCTGACACAGGTCCAGGCCGCGCTCGCCGCCGCCACCCGCTACTGCGCCGGTTATATGTCGGCCAAGGGGGTCAGCGGCTCCGGGGACGCATACGATTCTGCCGTGGAGTCGGTGGCCAGGGGCCACATCTGCCTCATCCTGGACTCGATGGGGCTGAAACCGGCAAGCTACAGCACCGAGGGTTCCAGCATGTCCAGCGATGCCATAGGGACCGCCTCGTTCTGGTTCAAGCAGGGCGACGAGCAGCTGGAGAGGGCGGTCAATGCCAGTGTGGGGAACCGGCGCGAACTGTACTTCCGCCACATCAGGGGCAACAGGGGGATATTATGAGGATCACCAATTCAGCGATAAACTACGTCAGCGGCCAGCCGCTGGTCGATGCCGACATGTACTCGTCGGACCAGACATTGACCGCCGGGCAGAACTTCACCACCGCCGGGACCGCGCTCAGGACCAATGGGGCCGATTCCGTGAGCCTGATGTTCAAGTTCACCGGGGCCAACGCCTCCAGCTCAGGAACGGTGGATTTCTACATCGCGGGATCACAGGACGGGACCAACTTCGAGACCAGTGGGACAAATTTCTCCTGGAGCCTCAACGGGAACAGCGCGGTCCGCAGGCTGGGCGTAATGGACACTCGTAACATCCCATACATCCAGGTCGTACGTATCGTCAATGGTGATGCCACGTATGGATTGAGCAGCGTGAACGTGCGCGCATATTCGCTACAGTGAGGTACGAACATGCTCAAGGGCGAACCGGTGGAGATCGAGGGCGGGACGCTTACAGCAGATGAGCAAAAAGCACTAGCAGAGGCCGCCGAGAAAGCAAGATTAGAGAAGGAAGCCCTAGAGA
>MVRB01000028.1 GCA_002067635.1 Methanomassiliicoccales archaeon PtaU1.Bin030
AGGGCGATGCAGTACATCAACTTCATCCGGGACATCCAGGAGGACAACAGGCTGGGCCGGTCCTACTTTCCTCAGGAGGAGCTGCTGAGATTTGGCCTGCCGGACCTTAAGGAATCGACGGTGAGGATGCATCCAGAGATGTTCAAGCAGTTCGTTAGGGCGCAGATCAGGAAGTACATGGAATGGCAGCGGATCGCCGAGAGAGGGTATGCGGTGATCCCCAGGCGGGACCTGGTGGCCATCAAGACCGCCGCCGACATGTACAAGTTCACCGCCACCAAGATCTACTCCCGGCCGATGAGGGTGTTCCACAAGAAGGTCAAACCCTCGCTGGGCAGGATCATGATCGGCTACTCGAGGAACCGCCTCTCCCCCCTGGTCCGCCGCCAGTGTCTGGCCCGGGGCCGCATCAAGGGAGATTATGATGACTGAGACCTCGTTCCTGAGGTACATTCTGAAATTATCCCGGTTCCGGTTCTGGATATACACAGGCGGACCGTTCGTGGTGGGATATGCCCTTGGGGCTCCGGAGCTGGAGGCGTTCTTCGCCCTGGACTACTACGTGTACCTGCTGTACTTCTTCCTGCCGGCAAACATATTCATCTACGGTGTTAACGACTACTGGGACGAGGACACCGACAAGCTGAACAAGAAGAAGGACGAGAGGGAGCTGCGGGTCACCGACAGGGACAAGAGGAGGCTCATCTGGATACTGTGGACGACCGTTGGCGTGAGCGCCGTCCTCATGGTGTTCCAGGACAACTTCGAGCGCATACTGTTCCTCATGTTCCTCTCCCTTTCGTACTTCTACAGCGCCAGGCCCCTGCGGTTCAAGTCCATCCCCATACTGGACTTCAGTTCCAACATGCTGTACATTATGCCAGGTATCTTCGCGTACTACCTGGCGGGAGGGCAGCTCCCCCCGTTAATGCTGGTCCTGGCCGGGTACTTCCATATCGCGGCCATGCACCTGTTCTCTGCGGTACCGGACATAGAGTGCGATAGGAGGGCCGGCATCAGCACCACCGCAGTGGTCCTTGGGGAGAGGCGTTCCCTTATGCTGGTCGCGGCGTTCTGGTCCATCTTCTCCGCTCTGGTGATCTACCTCACCGATTTCCATCCCCTCTCCATACTGGTCCTGATGTTCCCGGCCTTCCCCCTGGCCCTCCTTATCGATCGCGGGAAGGACATCAACAAGCTGTACTGGCGCTTGCCCTACGTCAACAACCTCCTGGGCGGCCTGTTGTTCTCCGTGGTGGTCTTAGGTCTCGCGCTCCAGAGCTGAACGGTCGGTGGACGGCCCAGGGGTGACCTCAGTTCGGACAGCGGGAAGGACCTTTTTTTAACGCTTGGACCCAGTAGCTGTCACCTCGCTCACTACAGGGGCAACGGCCACCGCCGCCCTGACCAGCTCGAAGGCGTAGGACAGCATCTGCTCCCGGACCTCCTCGCTGGCCTGCCGCCTCTCCATCCGCTGCAGCATGCCGTCGACCATGGATGAGGCGGCGAAGGCCAGCTTCTCAGGGTCGACGTCCGAGCGGATGGAGCCGTCTTGCATGCCCTGCCTTATCACTGCCACCATGAGCTCGTTCGTGGCCTCTCCCGTACGGGCCATCTCCTTCCCCCGCGGCCCGGAACCTCCCAGGGGGCTCTTGAAAACGTTTTCGTGCAGCAGCCTCCGGTAGTCCGGATGGGAGGACCAGAAGCGGATGTACGCACGGCCTATGGCCATGAGCTTGTCCAGGCCCGTTCTCGCCTCCTTTACCGCCTCCTCGTACATCTGCAGGGCTATGCGCATGCCGTCGTTGGCCACCGCGTAGAACAGCTCCTCCTTGTTGGAGAAGTACAGGTACACGCTGCCCTTGGCGATCTCCAGCCTGGCCGCGATCTCGTCCACGCTGGTGGAGTCATAACCTTTCATGAAGAAGAGCTCGCGGGCGGCGTCGATGATCTCCCTCTCCTTCCTCTCCCGTTCCCTCTGCCTGCGCTCTGCCGTTCCCATGTTATCGCTGGTTCCACGTTATGATGTATCTTCCATACTCACGCTACTGTTAACCTTCCGCACACCTCGATAGCGAACGCGTGGGCGCGGGCCAGGTTCCCCTCCCCGGGATGACCTGCCCCGTGGGCCTCTCCATCTATCCGGGCCCAGCAGCGCACGTGCCCCCTCGGGTAGAGGCGCAGGAGCTTGGGCATCCAAGGGACCATTCTTCCCTGGCACTCGAACTCTCCCAGCAGCTCGCAGCCCGCGGCCGCTCGGCGGCAGTTAGGTACCGCGCTGTCGAACTCGCTCATGCTGGCCGGCATGCCGTGGGTGAGGAACAGGGCGACCCTCCTACCCTGCGCCCTCCTCAGGAACCTTTTGGCCCTCCGGGGGGCTCCCTCAGCTATGACCGGGAATCCGGCGAATATGAGGTCGTATCCGTCCAGCGGCCCCACGTCGGCCATGGCCATCATGCTGCTGCCAGGGAGCGCAGCATGTATGGCCTCGGCAACCCTGCTGGTGTTGCCCGAGCTGGACAGGTATGCCACCAGGGTCCTCACGGTCTCACCCGGAGGACACCATGGCCACGATGCTGCGCGCGAACTCCCCGGCGCTGGCGACCTCAGCGGCATCGGGATGGCCGAGGGTAATGGCCCGCATCCTCCCGAACTCCTGCAGCTGAGGGTTGGGGCTGCTGATAAGCGATTGCGCCACGCTCTCGGCAAGCTCTCCCTGGCAGTCGTAGACCCCCAGCACGCGGGCCTCCGCGAAGGGGGCCTGGCACTTTCTCATTATCCCCTTCAGCATGTCCATGCCAGGTGGCATGGCATGGGTCACGAACAGGGCTATGTTCCTGCCCTTGGCATTCCTCTCCACGAACTCCTTCACCGCTTCCGGCGCGCCGAACTGGTGCACCGGGAACCCGA
>MVRB01000029.1 GCA_002067635.1 Methanomassiliicoccales archaeon PtaU1.Bin030
TAAGAGTAAGGGTTTTTCAGAGACCGTTCAGCCTACTCCTAATAAACGCTCGTATTAAAACTGTTCGCTGTGGCCTGATAAGAACTGGCCTAAGAATTGTAGAAAATAATAACGGCATTTCATAGTTCCGCTCCTGTGCTCCATCCCGATGACCGATACAATATTGGAAAAAAATAATAAAAATGACCTTCGTATTTCCGTTCTATGGTCCGAGATTAGGTGCCTGGGGGATCGTGGATAGAGATCGTGCGTGGTGTCTTGAATTGGACGTGGAAGAGGCACCAAATCGAGCCGCTCCTATTATGGGAGGGGCGGTGGGGAGGTCGTAGCGCGTGTCGAAAGCCATTTATCGGCATATCCAGTTACCCCATTTGGGATGGGATATGCACGAAGATGGGGATGCGGTAAGCCAGCTTAATAGATCGCAGAAGATCATCGAATACGGGATGGCATTGGTGATCCCGATATTGTTGGCCATGATGCTCTACTCCTACGTGCTGTTCGAGGACATGTTCACACCTCTGTTCTTTCTGACGATAGCCCTGGCCCTGTTGCTGATAGTGCCTGCGTTCAGGGCCCTGCGTCTGCATTACAGATGCTGGGCTCGGAACACCATGCCCCAGAGGCTGGTAACGGGCCTGATAGGGATAATCTACATCTCCGCGGCCTCCGTCTTCGGGGTCTCGGTCCTTTCCATGTACAAGGGGCTGGAACCGGAGCAGCCGCTGACCTTCGCAGTACTGGCTTTGTTCGCCCTGCTGCTCATCGCCGTCATGGGCTACAACGCCAAGTTCAAGGACCGGAACGAGCGGACAGACATCCGGTTCTTCCGCCAGGACATGGACAAGATCGCTCACGAGATCAAGCATACATGCGAGTCCCATCAGCTATCCTGCGCGGTGGTCCCCAACGGCAATTGCACGGCCATCAACATTCCCGACAGGAAGGTCTTCATAACCATCAAGAAGCAGGCCAACGCCAGCAGCGAGGTGATGATGGAGTGTGCGGACCCAATAGCGGCGGACCTGTGCTCGGAGATAAAAAGGACGCTGGACCAAGAGGCCTAGGCCCTGCCGTGGGACTCGCCCAACACCATGGCGCTTGATATCAGATGAGCGATCCGCAGAGGCTCCGGCAGGCGGCCCTGGACCGTGCACTCTTCCAGGATAGCCTCCAATGTGCCCGCGTCCATGCCCTTGACCGCCGCGAACAGAGGTCGCCTGCGCGGGCCGATCTTGAATAGGGGGTTCCTCTTTATTATGGCCAGTCTTCTCTCCCAATCCTGGAAGTGGGACCGCAGGGCCTTCTCTATCCTCTCCATGTCCGGCAGCCCTCGGGTCACCGTGGCGCAGGGGATGTTCAGGTTGCTGTACAACCGGTCGATGTCTATCACGTTGAACCCTCCCACAGCGATGCCGTCGAACATGATCAACTTCAGCTGCTCCCGGTAGCGGGAGCGGTCGAGCATCTCGAGGATGACGTCGTTGGCATCATCGCCGTCGACCTCCACCTCGGTGCGCATTATCCCCTCGATGTATGTGGGAAGGCGGTTCACCACTCCGACCACCAGGGCCTTCTTGGCCTGGAAGGTGAAGGGCGAATCATCGATCCCCAGGACTCGGACATGGGGCTTCATGCCTAGACCAGCTTGAGGTGCCCGGTCACCTTGTCCACGATATCCTGCGGCCCCGGCCCGATCCCCAGGCAGGTGACGGTGTTGGGCGGTATCTCGGTCATGCCCGCGTCCGTGATAAGCGATGTGACCAGGCGGAGGGCCTCCGCGTTGCTCTTCACCTCGTAGAGGTTCTCCAGGTTAGGTACCTTCACGACCACCTTGCGCTGACCCTCCGAGTACCAGCGGTCGAACCAATCGGGCGTCCGCTTCTTGGCGGCGAGGGCGCAGTTGACCGCCGCATGCGCGACCTGAGCGGCCATCTTTCCGGCCGACAGCCTGAGGTCCCAGCGCACCACGATGACCATCTTGTTGGAGAATTCTACCATGTTCGTCCGGAGCACTGAGCGATTGGCGGGATATAACCCTATTCTCCGACCTTATCGAAGATCGACCTCATACTCAAATGACGTAAAACTTGTATCGTTCAAGTTAGCACATATGACATAGTAGAGGCCAGGGGCGAGAATGCCTTGCCTTGTCCCTTTACCGTCAGGAATGGATAGTTCGGCGTCGAACTCAAAGGGCGCTCCATGGTCCATGCTGTTCAGGTTATCTTCGGTCATGAAGAACAAAGCAGAATCGTTCCCGTTGCATGTTATGCGAATGTCCCCTTCTTGTTGTAACATAAGTGGCCCCCCATCAACAGCACCGGGGCCGAGCGAATACATGGTGGGACCATCTCCCACTACGTCCCATTCCGCTCTCACAGTCACTTCCCGCTTGTCCCAACGGTACATGCCTTCAACGGTGCTGTCCGTTAGCTCGGCCTTCATGTGATATCCTGGCCCTGAGACATTGATCATATACGCTATCTCCGATTCCACCCCAACATAGGCATTTCTGAACACCCCGGAGCCGTTTTCGGTCCTGGGAAAATAATCTATCAATCGCTTTACGAACCTGTCTCCATGTGATGTATCCATCCATTGGCTTCCGATACACTTTCCATATGGATCGAATAGTTGAGTAACTAGAGCGTGAACTACCCAGTACTCCATCTCACCGTTATACTCTGTTCTAATGGCCATCGCACTTCGGTCTTCAGAGACACTTAAGTAAGTGATCATTACCGTTCCGCTCACTGGAGCTCCGTCCCTCTGTCCTACCACATCATAACGAAGGACGTCACCGGTCTGTATCGCCTCGTTCGCCTTGACTATCCCCCCGGTATCGGATGAGTTCCAGACGATCACCCCAGCCGCGACGACGCCTGAAGCCATCAGCAGTGCTCCTATCAACAAGCCTAGCTTTCCCTTCCTCTTGCTCCGCATTCGAACCGATGTTTCTCCGTTCGCCTTCTTCCCCACAGAGAATGAATCACGTTGGACTCCTTAACCGTTTTTCATAGGCCTAGATAAAAACCTTATTAACCGACCCACCATCCCTAACCCCATGTTCGAGCTTATACGGCGGGACGGTCTTGGCCGGATCGGAAAGCTGGATACCCCTCACGGTCCTCTGGAGACCCCCGCACTGCTGCCGGTGGTCAACCCCCGGCTTGTCACCGTACCACCCCGCGAGCTGTACGATGCCTTCGGTTTCCGCGCCCTCATCACCAACTCATACATCATCAGGAACGATCCCAAGCTGAACGCCCGCGCACGGGAGGAGGGACTGCACGCCATGCTGGACTTCCCTGGGGTCATCATGACCGACTCAGGCACCTTCCAGTCGCACATGTACGGCGAGGTGGAGGTCAAGAACGAGGACATCGTGAACTTCCAGCGAGACATCGGCACGGACATCGGAACGGTGCTCGACATCTTCACGGAGCCGGACTGGAGCAAGGAGAAGACCGCCCGTGCCGTGGACGTCACCATGGACCGCACCGCGGAAGCGGCGTCTTTGAAAGGGAATATGCTCCTTGCTGGCGTAGTCCAAGGCTCGGTGTTCGAGGACCTGCGGGAGGACTGCGCCCGCCGGCTCGCGCTTCTGGACGTGGACGTTCACCCCATCGGAGGTGTGGTCCCCCTCATGGAGCAGTACCGCTTTGCCGACCTGGTCGATGTCATCGTGGCCTCCAAGAAAGGCCTAGACCCCAGCCGCCCGGTGCACCTCTTCGGGGCGGGCCACCCCATGGTGTTCGCCCTCGCTGCCCTCCTGGGCTGCGACATGTTCGACTCCGCGTCCTACGCCAAGTTCGCCCGGGACGACCGGTTCATGTTCCCCGAGGGCACGGCCAGCTTGCAGGACATGAAGGATATTCACTGCCATTGCCCCGCCTGCCAGTCACACAGCTTCAAGGAGATATGCGATATGAGGCCGGCGGACCGGGCCGCGCTCATCGCCCGACACAACCTGTGGGCGTCCCTGGAGGAGGTGCAGAGGGTGAAGCGCGCCATACTAGAGGGCGACCTCTGGGAGCTGGTGGAGAGGCGGTGCCGGGCGCATCCTTCGCTCCTCAGCGCGCTGAGGCGCCTGGCAAAGCACCAGGACTTCCTGGAGAGGTTCGAGCCTCTCAGCAGGGACAACAGCATGCTGTACACCGGTCCCGAGACCCTCTCCCGGCCGGCGTTCCTGCGGTATGAGAGACGGTTCTTCGAGCGCTACCAGTACCCGGGCACGGAGGTCATGGTGGCCTTCGAGGATGGGGGAAAGCCCTACGGGAGGCACTACCAGCAGCAGATCGCTGAGGTGCTGAACGAGTTCGATGCCCACTTCTTCGTGGCCTCTCCCATCGGGCCGGTCCCCATTGAGCTGGACGAAATGTATCCCGTGGCGCAGTCACTGTTCCCCGAGCCCCCCGACCGCGAGACTAAGGAGCGTATACGTGAGCAGATGGAGCACCTCTCCCACGAACACCCATACAGCCTGGGCGTGGCCTGGGACGGGCAGGCCACCATGGACATCCTGGCCATGATGTGCCAGAAGGAACCGTCCTTCAACATGGACCTGGCCCGAGTGAGGGCGGTCTGCGACTACCAGTTCGGGAAGGGCGCGGCCGACCTCCTTCTCGACGGCAAGATAGAGATCAAAAAATCAGAGACCACGGGTAAGATCCGCAACGTACTGGTGGACGGGGAGCATATCCTGTCCATGCGGGCCAATGACGGTTTCTTCACCCTGCGCCCCCCGGGTGCGGCAAGGCTGAAAGTGGGTTTCGCCTCTCCCAAGATGCGCGTGGAGGTCAAAGATGATGCGGTGCCGTTCAACCGCGAGGGCAAGAACGTCTTTTGCGCCTTCGTCAACGGCTGCGACCCTGACATCCGCCCCATGGATGAGGTCATGGTGGTCGACAAGAACGATGATCTGGTCGCTCTGGGAAGAGCCATGATGACGCGCGATGAGATGCTTTCCTTCCGAACGGGCATCGCGGTAAAGGTCCGCGAAGGCATCAAGAAATGATCATCTGGTCGCCTGCACGGCCTCCTCGGCCACCTTGATGCAGGCGAGGAGATCCTCGGTGGTGTGGAGCATCTGCGGGCAGGTCTTGGACCTGGAACGCACGATGACCTTGGTCCCCACGCGCTCGGCCTCGGCGTAAGGGGCGTTGTCGGGGGAGATGGCGGCCAACACCGCCTCTGCCATCCTCTCGTCCTCATAGTCCAGCTCGATCAGGCAGTCGACGCTCACGGTCCCCCCAAGCGGATGTGAAAGAAAAAGGTTGCTCATCTCCCTCCATCGAAGATGATGTTTGGAACAACGATAAATGACCGTTCACGGGTGAATTGGTGGTAGCCCCGGGCAGATTCGAACTGCCGTCGCTGGCTCCAAAGGCCGGCATGATTGACCACTACAC
>MVRB01000030.1 GCA_002067635.1 Methanomassiliicoccales archaeon PtaU1.Bin030
GGCCTGGAGGGACCGCCTAGAGAACAAGCTGTGGAGGAACTGGATGGCCAAGGAGAAGCTGACCACCCTCAGCGATGAGGTGCTGGACCAGCTGGTCCACACCCTGACGGAGGTGGGCGTGGAGAAGCTCTCGGTGCAGAACCTCCTGGCTGTGGTAAAGGCCCACCATCCGGACCTCGTCAAGGAGTTCGAGGACCTCATCTGAGTGCTAAACAATATCGCATCAAACCTCCTTTTCTATATTCCTTTTTAAATGTTTTTTTATTTATTTACTTACTTATTCCTTCTACTGGACAACATGGCAAGGACGCAGGTATATACTACATACTACTTGTATGCTGAGATAGCTGCATGTACAAGCGAGTGAAGGGACCTTATATCTAATGCTGGCCATGTGCAGGGCGGTACATGACAGTATTTATTCATAAGGCATAAAGAGCCTCTACCGGACCCTGCTTTTGGAGTAGAGCTCCCTCATGCGCACCTTATCGAGAAGGGTATCAGGGAATAGGAGCTCAATAAGTTTGATAATGCCCGCCAACTTGACCATCTCCCATCATTGGATTATTTCCCTAACTCCATTGATTGTAGGATATTATTTCCTACCCAGATTAAATAAAAATAGTGGACAAAACTATGGTATCCTGAGGGAATAAAAATGGTAACATTGCCCCAGACGGCACAGCTCACAGTGGGAAATTTGAGCAAGATAAAGAAGCTCGAGCAAGAGCTTGGAGTGGTCCTCATCGCTTACAAACCAACCGAGTTCGCTAACCTCACCGAGGCACAGGTCAAGGAACTTCAGAAGGTCGAGAAGGACCTGAAGGCCACAATCATTGCCTACCAGTAAGTGGATCGTTTTCCCTGTAAAAAAACGAGGGCCTCGGCCCTCGCCTTCTTTTTTTATTATCGACCATGACGTTAAACTAGTCCGATGAGTTGAACGACATCCGAGCCAGCATCCTGATGTTATGCGACGCGATCTTCGTTCGGACCTCATTTTTCCGACCGGCTTCTGAACGACATCTTATCTGGTGGCCGAAGCGGCCACCGATCATGCTGAACGCCGTCTCAGCATGATTGCGCTTGCCGTACATCTCGGCAGCACGATTCGGCCAGTGCTGCCAGAACGAGGCCATCTTCTGTTAGTTCGTTCGAGGCTTAGAGAAGTGTCTCGCGTTCCTCTTGATACTAAGGAGCGGCACGGCCCCGTGCTGCCTGGCAGCGGCCAGACAGATCCCGCCATGTTAGGCGGAGTCGGCTCGACCCCGCCTTGGCATAACGTTCATCGGCAGATGATCCCAGACGTCCGCGAACATCTGGCTCTCGTGGACGTTCGAGCTCGTCAACGAGTACGAAAGCACCATGAACGTATCGACCTCGATAGCCGCGTGAGTCTTCACCCAGTCCTGCGTTGCTTTCAGACCGTGATCCACTTCCCGCCACGGCCGCTTGCGTCCGGAGAATCCAGTGGCGTCCGTGGCCACTACCACCGTGCGTCGTGGTAACGACTCGAGGACGAAGTCGTGGAAGCGCTGCCAGATGTGCGCCCAGCGAGCACTGCGGTTCTTAAGACTAAGCACCGTATGATGTGGCACGCGCTCCAGAGAGAAGTATTCCTGTAGCAGCTCCAGGAGCGCCTGGAGCTGCCGGAACGTGGAGTTGAACAGCTGGCGCACGAGGAAGGCGATCATTAGATCCCGTTCAGACACTGGCCTCCGGCCAGTGTTCTTCCTCCGCTGCCAGAACGGAAAGGAATCGGCCAGTTCCCTGATACGCTGCATCGTGAGGTGGATATCCGCCACCAACCACCTGGAGTATCGAGCGGAGCTCGATACCAGGTGGTCGCGGAGCGACCATGTGTCGATACGAGATTGTCCGGTAAATCTGAATACTTCTTCGTCGATGAGGATATCGGTGGCGTTCATCTTATACTCCTCGCTTGAACAACTGGGTATATAAGGTGCGCCACCTTAAATTTTACTAAAAATACATATTTTTATGGAAATTTTTGAAGCAGAGATCAATAGAGAACCCTTCAAGCGCGTTTAGCGTCAGAGCTATTTGTGTATGGTTGGTATGCTGGGCCTAGGCAAAAAGTAATTTGTTTAGGGCGGAAGGACAAAGGGCGCTGTTCAACAAGACCGTGGATCCTCAGCTTAGATTTATATGGTCCCAAAAGGTGAGCTCACATCACTCCTCGACCTTCACGCCTTCAACGCCCGTTCGGACAATAAAAGGGATGCCTCCCCTGCCCTTGATGGCCTCGGCCACCTTTTCCGGGGCATCGGTCAGGGCGATCATGCTACCGCCGCCCCCGGCACCGGTCAGCTTAGCACCGTAGGAGTGGGGGAGCGCGGCATCGACGAGCTTCTGCAACGGCGAGGTGCAAACCCCTAATATTGTGAGGAGGGCGTGGTTCCTGCTCATCAATCTTCCCAGGCCCTCGACGTCACCCGATCTCATACTATTTAGTCCATCCATTGTGATGTCCCCGATCTCGTCGATGATCTCTCTGGCGAAGCGTGTGTGGTCCACGTACCGCTTCACCTTGGCGACCAGCGGTCCCGTGGGCGCCTTGTTGCCGGTGAACCCCACCACCAGGGTCATGTCCGGAACCTCGCAATCATGGATGTACCAGTTGCGGGTGTCCTTGGATATGTGCCACAGGAGATCGGACCCGCGCTCGGAAGAGATGAAGATGGCCTTTCCGTGGGCGGACACGGACGTGTCGATGGGACTGGCCCTGCCCTGCACCAGGGACTCTACCTCGAAGGCCTGCCGGGCGATGGCTTCCACATCGAACTGACCTTTCAGGCTAGCCATGGCGCCTAGGGCGGCCACTGTAACAGCCGCTGATGAGCCCAGGCCTGAGCCGGAAGGGAGCTGGGACTGGACCTCGATGTCCAGCGGCCTCCCG
>MVRB01000031.1 GCA_002067635.1 Methanomassiliicoccales archaeon PtaU1.Bin030
TGCTGGATAATGCGTAAAGAACGTTTCAGGTCCGGAGCTACGGGGGTGTCGTAGGCCATGGCGACGACCCCGCAGTAATGCTTGGGCCTGTCGTCCATGTCATCGTCCATGGAGTTAGTGCTGCTTTGCCCAGGAATAGGACCTCAACCTCGGGGACTTACCATATCCACAGGACGCGCAGACGCCCTTCTGCATATTGTAAGCGCTCCTTCCGCAGCGGCGGCAGGGAATGTGCGATTTGCCACTTGATCTCTTACCCATTGACGGAGTGCCCTTGCCCATGTTTTCATCTCCTTACGGTGAAATGTAAATGACGTTGTCCCCGCGCACGATGGTAACATCGAGCTTTCTCACCACTTCGTTGTTGATGAGCTCTTCCGCGTTCTTCAGGACCAGGTTCATGTGGGGATCGTATCCATCGAGGATGCCCCGGTATTCCCTGTTAGCCTTCAGCTCGACGATCACGGGACGGTTGATCGCCTGGTTCAGAACGGTCAGAGGTTTCTGCATGTTACAGCCACCAAAGTGCCCCATAAACCGGGGACTATTTTAAGGTTACTAGCTCAGGGGCTAGATGAACGCCCCTATCGTGGGAGCGTCCAGCCTGTCCATGTCGTAGGCGATTATGCCCTCGATCATGCCCTCGCGGTCCAGCTTCCCGCCGCGCATGAGGGCGATGAGGGATGAGCGCCACAGGAGGTCCAGGGCCGCAGCGGCCATGGCTCCGTAGTAGGTGTTGGCCACGGGGTCCTCGTAGCCGTACTCGTCAACGAGGTAGTAGGCGTAACCCAGCATGCTGTCGCGGCGGTTCAGGGTGCGGAGGTAGTCTACGAACACCTCCCTCCCCGCCCCCTCCGGCTGCAGCAGCTTCACCTCCCAGGGGTCGATGGAGCGTACCGGAGACACCTTTCCATCATCGTCCATGACCGTCCATTCCACCTTGTCATCCCGCACCAGGAGCACGTTCCACTTGCCCGAGGGGTCGCAATACACCGGGGCCGAGAACACGTCCTCGGCTCTCAGGGACTCCAGCCCGGTCTCTCGGGCGGACGCCTCCAGCTCCCTGCGGTCGTACGCCGGCAGGGAGGGAATATCAGGCAGCGCCTCCATCTCGTCCTCCTCGGCGGAGAGGTCCAGGACGTGGGCTAGATACAGAGGGTCCACGAGGTCCACCAGATGCTGGTCCAATGACCTGCGCAGCGCCTCTGGTGCCCGGGCGATGCCGGCCTCGGCGCAGTTGTCCTCGAACTCCCGGTGCACCGCAAGGGACTGCTGCAGGGTCCTTCTGAGCACCTCCGCGTGCTCCGAGACCATCTGGCCTCCGACGACGAGTGCGTCCTCCGTACCGCCGTACCATACTCCCCGGCAGGAGAGGTCCAGCTCCACCTGCACCCGCGTGCCAACGTACATGTGGAAGGGGAACTGGCGGCAGTAGTGGGGCCTCTGAGCGTAGATCTGACAGCGCCGGCCGGAGGACAGAAAGGAGCATGGCCCCTCTCCGTTCTTGAGCGCCAGGGCCACATGGCGGTGGGGCTCCTTCTTCATCACTATGCGATCAGGGTGGTTCTTCTTGAAGAACGGCAGCTCATGGGGCAGCACCTCCGCCTGGCATAGGCAGCACAGTCCGCACTTATCATCACAGGTGAAGGCCCGACCCTCCAGCTCCGCCATGTCCACATCAAGGTCCAACAACCACGTCCCGTCCTACCCTCTCACCGGCGATGGCACCGTCCTCCACGACCTTGTGCCCGCGTACGTACGTGGCATAGGGGAAGATAGCGTCGAATCCCTCGTAGAGGGTCCAGCCGCACTTACTGTGGAGGTTATTAACCTTTATGCCTCCCAGGGCACGGGTGTCCACCACCATGAGGTCGGCGTCCCGACCCGCCTCTATGCGGCCCTTCTTCAACGAGAATACCTCTGCCGGCCTCTCCGCCATGGCCCGCACCAGTACGTCCAAGGGGAGCGCCCCCTTCTTGACCAGGGCGAGCATGAGGGGCACCTGCGTCTCCACCCCCGGCATCCCCGAGGGGGCGATGTCGAACTCCTGCGACTTGTCCTCTATGGTGTGGGGAGCGTGATCGGAGGCGAGCATGTCGATCCTTCCGTCGAGGAACGCCTGCATGAGGGCGAAGCGGTCGTCCCTGGTCCTGAGGGGCGGGTTGACCTTGGCGTACGCCCCCCGCCCGTTGTCCCGGTCTAGGAAAAGGTGGTGGGCCGTGACCTCCTTGGTGAAGTTGTATCTGCTGGCGGCGCTCAGCCCGGCGGCCGATGACAGGTGGCAGACGTTAACGCGGCATCCCAGGGCGGACAGCTTGTCGATCGCGGCCACCTCCGCCTGGTAGGGCCTGTTCCTCAGGTGGTCCCGGATGTCCTGCTCCCGCTCCTTCCCTATCAGTGCTTCCTCCTCGGCGTGCACGCTAAGGACCTTGCCCGTGGCCTTGACCGCGTGACCGATGCGCGCCCTATCCCTCTCCTCTGCGACCAAGAGCTTGCCGGTGGACGAGCCCATGAACATCTTGAACCCGACGGCATGAGGGGCCATCTCCTCCAGATTCCCCCCAGGTATGCATCCCGCGAACAGGCCATAGTCGGTCCACGCCTTCCCGGCGATGGTCCGCTTCTTCTCCATGAGGTTCGCCAGGCTCGTCGTAGGCGGGATGGTGTTGGGCATGTCCAGTACGCAGCCTACGCCCCCGAAGGCCGCTGCAAGCGTCCCCGTCGAAAAATCTTCCTTGGCAGTGAGCCCGGGGTCCCGCAGGTGGACGTGAGGGTCGATCGCTGCCGGAAGCACCAGCATCTGACCGTAGTCCACGTGCTCCTCCCCCCGGAGGTTCTTCGCCACCTCCACGATACGGCCGTCCTCTATCCCTATACACCAGTTGGACAGGCGGCCCTTGACGAAGGCACGCCCCTCAATGACCAGATCCATGAGCGATTTCCTTCCTCTGCACCTGACCCCGCGGGGTCAGCTCGTGGAATATCTCTCCCTCGAACTTATAGACCTTTGTGCGCTCGTCCAACCACATGTCCGGCGGCAGTCCCGCCTTGTTGCAGGTGTGGGCCAGGAACTCCTCGACGGTCCATCCCCACTCCACGGGCACCTGCGGGAGCAGGAGGCCGCGGTACGGTCCGTACTCCACGATGAGCCCGTCCCTGCCTATGACGACCTCCAGGGGCAGCTCCCTGCGGTCCCTGACCCGGACCTCCTGGGGTGGGGTGAGGATGGATACCTCGACCACTATGCCGTCGACCTCATCCGGCCTCAGGTCATCGAAGCGGGGGTCGTGGCAGGCATGATGGGCCGCCTGCACGATGGCGCTGGCCAG
>MVRB01000032.1 GCA_002067635.1 Methanomassiliicoccales archaeon PtaU1.Bin030
CCTGCCTTCTCCGCGCCCTCGGCCACCGCTGCCCCCGCCTCGGTCATCTTCGGTAGGAAGGTGGTGTTCAGGATGAAGATGGTGGCGATGAACACCGCGAAGGCGATGTAGATGACCATCATGTAGGTGGACATGGCGATCTTGCGCTCTACCTGGTTGAGCATGGTCTCTCGGGCATCGTGGGCGACCATGGTCAGCACGTCCGCGACCGATCCCCCGGCGTCGTTGGCCTTGATGATGATGGAGGTCATCCTCCTGATCAGGGGGGTGTCCACCCTCTCCGCGAACAGCCGCATGGCCTCTGAAGCAGGCACTCCCCAGTCGATCTGGGCGGCCATCCTGCGGATCTCAGGGGTCAGCTTGCCGTAGCGGCCCCGGGAGGCCACCTTGACGGCCTGGGCCAGGGTCATGCCGAAGCGGCCGGCCTCGGCCACGTCCCGCAGGAACTCCGGCAGGCGCTTCTCGATGTCCTGTATCTTCTTCCTCCGGGAGGATTGATAGAATCCGTAGGGCCCGCTGATGGCCATGAGGCCCAGGCTCACGTAGTCTATCCACAGCAGGGGGGTGTCCAGCCCGCCGATGCCGTCCAACAGTCCGATGACCAGGAGTATCGCCGCTATCACCCCGGAGACCATCAGGATGGTGCGGCCGTAGTCGAGCTTCTGAATGTCCAGTTGATCCAGGTCCATTATGTCCTCGGCCATGCCATCACCTCACATCGTCGACTCCTTGGTCATGTTCCAAATGAAGAATATGAAGCCGAACTGGCTCATGGGGATCATGAGCCCGATCACCAATTCCAGCAGCAGGATGGTCATGGAGCTGTCCCCGCCACCACCCGGGACTATGGCCATTATGGCCATGATCACTACCAGGAATAGCGGGAAGGCCACCACCACGGTGACGAAAGATTCCGCCATCAGCCCCAGGCTCTCCAGCTGGGATTTCATCTCCAGCTTCCCCTCCTTCTCGTACTGCTCCGCTTTCTGCAGGAAGTAGGGCTTCAGCTGCCCACCGGAGGTGGAGCTGGTGACCACGCCCTGCAGGAACTCCTGGAACTTGACCGACGGCGTCCTCTGGGCGGCCCGGTTGATCGCGGTCAGGATATCGATCCCCAGGAGCTCGGTGTCACGGGTGATCCACTCCGCCTCATGCTTTATCTCACCGTAGATGTCCTGCTTGGCAAGCTCCTTGAAGATGACGTCCACGTTGACATCGGCGGAGGCCATCGCGGAGATGAAGCTCATGGCCGCCCCTATGCGCTTGTTGATGTCGCGGGCCCGGGTCTTGGCCTTCGAGCCCGGTATCGACATCAGCACCATGTACGTAAGCAAGGGAGGCATGGCGATGAGCATGACGATGAAGACCAGCACCAGGGCCGGCTGCACGTTGAAGAAGGCCAGGAGCAGACCCCCAAAGAGGGCGGCTATGGCCGTGCTGATGGCGAACACGATGAACGTGCTCATCCAGACATAGGCAACGTACTCCTCGGGCCTCATCCTCATGTGGGCCTGCAGAAGCTGCTGCTCCAGCTTGGGGTTGGGCTTGGCGCGGAGCTTCACCGCCTTCCCCATCGTCCTCCAGCACAGCATCTGATAAGGGGTGAGGGCGATGTAGTCGGGGATCACCCCCTCCGGCAGTTTGATGAGGTGTGGCCCCCAGACCTCAGTATGCTCCGAGGTCCTCTTGGTCTTCATGTAGTTCTTGTTCTTGGCATCGAACTTGGTGAAAGAGTCAGAGATATCAGGCGCCAACGGCGATCCCCCCTTCCTGCAGTTCCCGGCGCACCCTGGTGATGGTCCTCTCCTGGTCCTTGAGGTACTGGTTGATCAGTTCCCAGATCTTGCGGTGATCGGTGATATCTCTGAACACCATGTACTTGATGAGGTCCACCCGCCTGTTGAACTCGGCGGACATCTCCTCGTTGGTGAGGTTCTTCATCTCCATGATCTTGTCGAAGAGGAAGCTGTGCCCCTTGAACACGAAGCGGTCCGTGGCCTGGTCCCATTCGTACACGGTGTTGGAAATGAGCTCGTTGGTATCTGGCTCGAAGCCCACGATCTCGATGACCTGCTTCATGCGCCTGGTCAGGTCCTGGCCCACCCTCACCTGGGACTGGATGATGACGTTCCTGAGGGCTGTCAGCAGTATGCGGGGACAGTTGATGGGCTGGTTCTCAAGCCTGTTGACCATCGATTGGACGGAGTCGGCGTGCATGGTGGAGTATGTGGTGTGCCCGGTGGCCATGGCCTGGAACATGGTGTATGTCTCCTTGCCTCGGACCTCTCCCACGATGATGTAGTTGGGCCTCTGACGCAGCGAGGCGCGCATCAGATCGTACATATCGATCTCTCCCGCGGTCTTCCCGTCGGGCCCCCTCTCTCCCACCCCGGACCGGGTCGTGCCCGGGATCCAGTTCATATGCGGGAGGTTGATCTCGCGGGTATCCTCCATGGTCACGATCTTGGCGCCCGGAGGGATGAAGAGTGCCAGTGAGTTGAGCGTGGAGGTCTTCCCCGAGGCCGTGCCGCCGCAGATGATCATCGACTCCCCGTTCTCCACTCCCAGCCAGAAGTACGCGATCATCTCCGCGCTGGCGGTCTTGGACTTTACCAGGTGCACGGGGGTGAAGGGCTTCTCCTTGAAACGCCTTATGGTGAAGGTGGAGCCTCTGGTGGTGACCTCGCGGGCGTATGTGGCCTGTATACGGTGTCCTTCCGGCGATGTCCCGTCGAGGATGGGATTGGAGACCGATATCTGCTT
>MVRB01000033.1 GCA_002067635.1 Methanomassiliicoccales archaeon PtaU1.Bin030
ACCTCCGGTCCCAGCGGGGGGCGTGCGACCTACTTCTTCCGGGTGACCTCCCGTTCAGGCTACGGCATGCTGGACAGGGAAGAGCAGAGGGAGGCGGCGGAGAGGAGCATGGACACCCTGACCAGAGGCCTCCAGGACGTCAACTTCCGGCGTCAGCCCATATATCTGGCCGATGACCAGCTCCAGGCCCCGCAGTACTCCAAGTACCGCTTCTCCGTCATGCTCATGCCCTCGCTCCGCGATCTTCGCTCCATGTTCATCGGGAGGGTGGCCCACACCTCCCCGGAGGATTGGACGGCCAAGGTCAACGAGCTGCTGGCCTTCAACGCCAGGGCCAAGGGCGATGAGCGCTGGACCTCGGCCCAAGAGCTGCCGGAGGAGGATTAGGGCTGCGGGCGATGGCAACCATTTATAATGGCCGGGGATATTTCCCGGGGGAGGGGTAGAATGCCTGGATACATGAAACCATGTCGGTACTGCGGAGAGCTGGTGCCGCCAGACTCCAACGACTGTCCCGTTTGCGGAAAGCACAACCCGGTGGACGAGCTGAGATGTCCGAAGTGCCGATCCCCCATCAAGGAGGGGTGGAAGGTGTGCTCCGGCTGCGGGCAGTCCCTGACCGTGGTGTGCCCGTACTGCGCGAAACCGACGTTCTTCGGCGATCACTGCCAGAACTGCCAAGCCAGGCTCGTGGTGAAGTGCCTGCAGAAGAAGTGCGGCTTCGAGCAGCCACCCCTCGGTCCCATCTGCATCAAGTGCAAAAAACCAATTTCGGGGGCTAAGAAATGAGCAAGATGATAGCGTTCAACGACAACTACTCTGACGACAGCACCGAGGCCGGGTTCACGTTCACTTTCTTCTGCGACAAGTGCGGAGAGGGGTACAAGACCCAGTTCATCGCTTCCAAGACCTACAAGAAGAAAGGGTTCTTCGACAGCCTGGGCAAGGTGGCGAGCGCGGCTGGCAGCATCACCGGCAAGTACGGACTGGGCCACGCCGGGGACGTGGGGAGCGATATAATGACGCAGAAGTACTCCGGCATGTCGCCGGCCTGGCACCAGGAGCACGAGCAGGCCTTCGAGCTGGCGCAGAACGAGGCGCGGGGTCACTTCCACCGCTGTCCCCGCTGCCAGAAGTGGGTTTGCGATAACGACTGGAACCCTGAGGCCTCCATGTGCGTGGACGACGCTCCGCTGGAATCGGTGGAGGTGGCGGCAGCCCGCGCTGACAAGATGAAGAGGGACATCCAGGAGAAGGCCGATAAGACCGAGGTGTTCACGGGCGAGATCGACCAGCGTCAGGCCATGTGCCCCAAGTGCGGCAAGCCTGCCGGACAGGGCAAGTTCTGCAACAACTGCGGCGCCCCCATGGGGATGCCGAAGTGCCCTCAGTGCGGCGCCCAGAACCCGCCCGGGGCACGCTTCTGCTCGGAATGCGGCGGTAAGATCTAGAGATGGTGAGGCGGCGGCCTGATGTCCGGTCGTTCGCTCTCACCGCAATTCCTTTTATGGTCCCGGCAACGGGATGAGGGGAAGAAGGGGGAAGGATAGTGGAGAAGGACAGGTGGGCCAGGCGGTTCTTCACCGTCTGGACGGGCCAGGCCTTCTCGCTGTTGGGAAGCCAGCTGGTGCAGTTCGCCCTGATCTGGTGGCTGACGGTGGAGACGGGCTCGGCCACGATCTTGACATTGGCCTCAGTGATGGGCATCCTCCCTCAGGTGTTCCTCACGCCCTTCGCCGGGGCGCTGGTGGACCGCTGGAAGCGGCGGCGGGTGATGATTGTCGCCGATGGCCTGACAGCGATCCTGACCCTGGTCCTGATGATCATGTTCGCCCTGGGCTCCGTGGGCGTAGTCCACATCATGGCGGTCCTGCTGCTGCGCTCCATACTCTCAGGGTTCCACTGGCCGGCCATGCAGGCCTCGACATCCCTCATGGTCCCCAAGGCTCACCTGGCCCGGGTGAGCGGTCTCAACGAGTCGGTAAGGGGCATGGCCTCCATCGCCGCGCCCCCCCTGGGAGCGGTGCTAATAGCCGCTCTGCCCATGTACCTCGTGCTATCGGTGGACATTATCACCGCCATGATAGCCATAATCGCCCTCCTGGCAGTGTACATTCCGGAGGTGAGGAAGGCCACTGTGGATTCAAGGTCCACCATCTCCTCCGAGCTCAAGGACGCATGGCGGTACCTGTGCTCCTGGAGGGGCGCGCTGCTGCTGATGCTGATCTTCATGCTGATCAACTTCCTCATCAATCCCGCCTTCGCGCTCCTTCCTCTCCTCACTGTACAACATTTCGGAGGAGGAGCATTGGAGTATGCGGCCCTGGAGTCCATGGCCGGCCTGGGGATGGTCCTCGGAGGCCTCGTCCTGGGTGTCTGGGGGGGCTCCTCCAGGAAGGTGATGACCTGCATGGCCGCGACCGGGGTGTGCGGGGCAGGGGTCCTGACCATTGGGATCCTGCCGCCGAATGGGTACATCGTCGCCGCCATCGGATGCCTGGTCATCGGGCTTGCCCTCCCCATCATCAACGGCACCATCGTGGCCATCATGCAGAGGGGCATCCGCGCGGACATGCAGGGCCGGGTCCTCGCCATCCTGGGTGCTGGAGTTACTGCAATGAGCCCCGTGGGGTTGCTGCTGGCCGGCCCCCTGTCGGACGGGGTGGGCATACAGGTGTGGTTCATCGGCGGCGGTATCGTCATGCTCCTGACCGCCATTGGCTCAGCGTTCCTGCCGGTCATCACCCGCATGGAGGACCGGGAGGTGGAGGAGGTTCCGCTGGAGACGGCCCCGTGACCCTGACCTCCCGAGCAGTAGGTATTTAGAACACATCAGACTTAAGACCTGCCCGGTCCTTGGGGAGAGCGATGCGCTGCACCCACTGCCAGAAGTGCTGCCGGGATACTATGATGGAGCTCTCGGAGACGGACATGGTCCGCCTGGAGCGGCGGGGATATAAACGCCAGGACTTCAGCTACATCGGTGTGGACAACATCCCCAGGCTCC
>MVRB01000034.1 GCA_002067635.1 Methanomassiliicoccales archaeon PtaU1.Bin030
CTTCATGGACCTCCACGCAGCCATACTGTCCGCGGTGATATTCAACGCCATCATCATCGTGCTGCTCATACCCCTTGCGCTGAAGGGCGTGAGCTACCGTCCCATGAGCGCCGCGCAGTCCCTTCGGAACAACCTCCTGGTGTACGGCCTCGGGGGCCTGCTGGTCCCCTTTGTGGGCATCAAGCTCATAGACATCGTCCTTACCCTACTGGGGGTGGGCACATGAAGAGTGAAGCCCGCAGGAAGGAGAGCATCATTCACCTCATGGAACGCTCCATGAGGTCATTGCTCTGGGCGTTCAGGGCACAGTGGCGCCCGGCGGTCATCATATTCATCATCCTGGCCATGATGACGGGAGTGGCCTACCCCCTCCTGGTCACCGGTGCTGCCCAGGCGCTGTTCCCGCACCAGGCGAACGGTTCCGCGATCGTTCAGGACGGCAAGGTGGTGGGCTCCGAGCTGATAGGCCAGCCCTTCAGCGATCCAAGGTACTTCTGGGGTCGGCCATCGGCCACGCCATCCTTCGAGTACAACTCCTCGCTCTCCGGCGGGACGAACTACGCTACCGATAACCCGGCGCTGGAGGAGATGGTGCAGGCCCGGATCGATGCCCTCCATGCATCGGATCCCAACAACACCCAGCCCATACCCTCGGACCTGGTCACCGCCTCGGCCAGCGGGTTGGACCCCCACATCAGCGTGGCCAGCGCATATTACCAGCTTTCGCGGGTGGCCCGGGAGCGGAACATGAGCGAGGAGGTGGTCCAGCTCCTCATCGAGGTGAACACCGACGACAGGCAGCTGGGGATCCTGGGGGAGAGCACGGTCAACGTGCTGGAGCTGAACCTCGCCCTCGACAAGCTCGGTACCAGCAGTCAGGGAACGTCCGTGACGATGGAACAGGCTCCCGACGAGAGGGTCCTGGGCATGACCACCGCCGACTGGTTGTTCCTCGCCTCCCTTCTCTTCTTGCTCGGGCTGGGGGCGCTGGCAACGGGGAGGTTGCTGGCCGCGGTATACGATGAGGGGAAGGGAAGGATAACTCAAGCCATCGAGAGGGTGGAGTCGTACCTCTACCGTCCTGCCAGGATCGGGAACGAGGGGATGACATGGAAGATGTACGCCTTCTCGCTCCTCCTGTTCAACCTCCTGGGATTCCTATTCCTTCTTGCCGTCATACTGTTGCAGCCCATCATGCCGTTCAACCCCCAGGGCCTAGGGCCGGTGCCCCTGGACACAGCGTTCAACGCCGCCGTCAGCTTCACCACCAACACTGACTGGCAGTCCTATGCCGGGGAGACCACTATGAGCTACTTCACCCAGATGGTGGGGCTCACCGTCCAGAACTTCCTCTCCGCGGCCACCGGCCTCACGGTGGCCATAGCCCTCATAAGGGGGATCCGCCAGAGGAACTCCAAGGACCTGGGGAACTTCTGGAGGGACGTCACCCGTGCTACCCTCATCCTCCTGCCGCTTTGCTTCGTGCTGTCCCTCGTCCTCGTGTCCCAGGGCTGCGTCCAATCCCTGGATGGGGCTATGCAGGTCCAGCTCCTCCAGCCGGTGGTGGACTCCACGGGCGACCTGGTCACCGTACAGACCATCCCCCTCGGCCCCGTGGCCTCCCAGGAGGCCATAAAGCTGCTGGGGACCAACGGCGGGGGCTTCTTCAACGCCAACTCCGCCCACCCCTTCGAGAACCCCACGGCCCTGACGAACCTCATCGAGATAATCGCCCTTCTGATCATACCGGCGGGGCTGTGCTTCACCTTCGGGAGGATGGTGAGGGACCGGCGCCAGGGGGTCGCCCTGTTCGCAGCCATGATGGTGATCTTCGTGGCATTCCTCGGACTGGCCATCTGGGCGGAGGAGGGGGGCAACGCCGTGCTCAGCGACATGGGGGTCTCCCAGATCGCCACTGAGATGCAGCCCGGAGGCAACATGGAGGGCAAGGAGCTGAGGTTCGGTGTGGTCCCCTCGTGCACCTTTGCTGCGGCCACCACCTCCACCTCCTGCGGGGCGGTGGACTCCATGCACGACTCCTACACCCCCCTGGGCGGTCTATCGCCACTGTTCCTGATCCAGTTCGGGGAGGTGGTGTTCGGCGGGGTGGGCACCGGCCTCAGCGGGATGATGGTCTTCGTCATCATCGCGGTGTTCGTGTCCGGATTGATGATCGGGCGCATGCCAGACTACCTGGGCAAGAAGATCGGCCCGTACGAGATGAAGCTATGTACGATCATCATCCTACTGCCTATAGTGATCGTTCTCGCGGGCACTGCGCTGGCCGTCATGGTGCCTGAGGGACGGGCGGCCCCCCTCAATCCCGGACCTCACGGCTTCACGGAGATACTCTACGCCTTCTCCTCGGCCGCAAACAACAACGGCAGTGCATTCGCCGGCCTGTCCGCGGGCACGCCCTTCTACAACATCGCGCTGGCCATCGCCATGCTCCTGGGCCGCTACCCCACCATCCTGCTGATTCTGGCCCTGGCCGGGGCGCTAGGGACCGCCAGGGCCGTCCCTCCCAGCCCCGGTTCCCTGCCAACCCACACCCCTCTGTTCATCTTCTGGCTGATCGGCATCATCGTCCTCCTGGGGGCGCTGAGCTACTTCCTCACCCTGGCCCTGGGGCCCATCGTCGATTTTCTGATGGCCGGAGGAGGGTGATCCATGAACGACGGACGGCCCGATCCCGACGAACTTCTCAAGCAGGTGCAGAAGGAGGAAGGTAGGCGCTCCCGGGGCAAGCTCAAGATATTCTTAGGCTACTCGGCTGGGGTGGGGAAGACATACACCATGCTGGAGGAGGCCCACCAGCGCCTCAAGCAGGGCATGGACGTGGCGGTGGCGTGCGTGGAATCGCACGGCCGCAAGGAGACCGAGAGGCTCCTTGAGGGTTTGGAGGTCATCTCCCAGCGCAAGATCGAATACCGGGGCATCATGCTCTCGGAGCCGGATGTGGATGCTGTACTGATGAGGAAGCCCCAGCTGGTCCTGGTGGACGAGCTGGCCCACACCAACGCGCCTGGCTCCAGACACGCCAAGCGCTACCAGGACGTCCAGGAGATCATCGCCGCAGGCATCGACGTGTACACCACGCTCAACATCCAGCACCTGGAGAGCATGAACGACCGGGTCGCCCAGATCACCAGGGTGAAG